>DBIS01000244.1 GCA_002296975.1 Deltaproteobacteria bacterium UBA796
GAGGAGTCTAAAACCAGTCCGATGTAGTTGACACCCGCCTGCACAGCGACCGCGATGGTAGCGGCCTCTGTGAAGCCGCAAATCTTGATGTGCAGACTCATCGTACAGCCTCGCCAGCTTGAATCATTTCGCTCAGCAACACACCCGGCGTGGGATTGGACATCAAGGCTGAGCCCACCAGCGCCATACCGTAGCCAGCCCGAGCGATATCACGCACCGCATCCGCATCGATAAGCCCACTCTCGGCCACGCGCACAACGGCGGGGGGAAAGGCATCCGCCAACAATTCAAAACGGCTGGGGTCGACCTCAAGGGTGTGCAAATTCCGACAGTTGAGCCCCAATAAGCAGTTCGAAAATGCCGCGCCCCTGGCCAAATCATCGGCATCAAATGCTTCTAGAAGCACAAACATACCCAGCTCGTGCGCGAGCTGAACCATCTGGTCCAAACGGTGTTCATCGAGCATCCGGATGATCAACAAGACACCACCAGCGCCATAAGCCCGCGCCTCGAGCACCTGAATCGGGTCCACCAAAAAATCTTTCCGCATGACCGGAATATCAACCGATGCTGCGACCGCCGCGAGGTGTTCGAGCGCGCCCCCAAACCGTGTGGGTTCTGTCAACACGCTGATGGCGCGTGCACCGGCCAAACTGTAGGCTTTTGCCCGCTCCACCGCCGCCGCGATGGGCTGAGCCTCTCCGGTGGGCACACCCTTTGAGGGTGCTGCGAACTTAATTTCGGCAATCAAACCAAAACCTCGGGTGTCAATGGCCGGGGGAGGCGGACGATGATGGGCCCTGGCTGCGATGGCGACATCATCGATATGGGCCACACGGACCGTGCTAAGCAAGGCCATTTCGTTCAGAAAATCGCTCATTCAGACGCCGCGCCTTGAAGTCCATCCAACAAGGCAGATCCCCGCCCATCGACCAAAGCCTGGCGCGCCATGTCTACACCTTCACGGTGATTGGCGGCCATCCCGCAAACCTCGAGGGCCAATCCCGCAGATAAACAGCCGGCATCTTGATGGGGTCCGGGTTCGCCGCGCAACATCGCACTGAGCGCAGTGGCGTTGGTCTGAGCGTCGCCACCGGCCAAATCTGCAGCCGTGCACCGGGGAATGCCCACATCGAGGGGTTCGCGAAGGCTTGCGCTGACCTTGCCATCTCGCACATCGAACAAATGATACGGCCCAATCGGCGTCGCCTCATCCCAGCCCAAAGCGCCATGAACCACAAATGCACGTTCGAGCCCCAGACCACTCAATGCTGCTGCCATCTTTTCTGCGGCGTCCAAAGAAAAAGCCCCGACCACTTGATACGCCGGCAGCGCTGGGTTGGAGAGCGGGCCGAGCATATTGAAAACCGTCCGCACCCCCATGGCCCGCCGAATGGGCATCACGTGCTTCATGGCTGGATGGTACAAGGGTGCGAACAAGAACACGAAGCGATGTTCATCCAAAGCCGAGGCTCCCGCGATGGGGCCAAGGGTGATGGGAATATTCAAGCTTTCGAGTACATCTGCACTCCCTGAACGGCTCGATATGGACCGATTGCCATGCTTGACCACCCGAGCGCCAGCCGCAGCACAAATAAGGGCTGCGGCGGTGGAGAGGTTGAGGCTGCCAGAGCCATCGCCGCCCGTGCCGCAGGTGTCGACCACAGGTGGCCCTTGGGCTGGGATCTCAACGGCAACCGCGAGCTTTCGCATGGCGAGCGCAAAGCCCCGAATCTCCTCAGCGGTCTCTCCTTTTGTTCTTAATGCCGCGAGCAAAGCCCCACCGACCGCTGGATCGAGCCCACCTTCAGCGAGTGCCATCATGACATCACCAGCCTCATCGGCACTCAAGTCGACCTTGTTCAACAGCCGCTCGAGGGTGAGCTTCATGCTTGAGGTCCTGGGCACTCGAGTTGCAGGAAATTGGCCAACAACCGGTCGCCTTGTGGGGTCATGATGCTCTCTGGGTGAAACTGCACACCGAGCACAGCCAACTTCTTGTGTCGTATGCCCATCACCTCGCCATCAGATGTATAGGAATCGATACTAAAGCCGTCGGGGACGCCATCTTCGGGGACCGCTAAAGAGTGATACCGACCGGCGGTAAAGGGGTTGGGCAAGCCCAAATATAGCGACCTTCCATTGTGGTAGACCGGGCTGGATTTTCCGTGCATCAGACCCTTGGCAGCCACCACGTTTCCGCCAAAAACAGTCGCGATGGACTGATGCCCCAAGCACACGCCCAAAACCGGTATCCGGCCAGCAAAGTGCTTAATCATGGCCATGGATACCCCGGAATCTTCAGGGCGCCCCGGTCCAGGAGAGATGCAAAGATGCGTCAATCCGAGGGCATCGGCCTCTTCAATGGTGACTTTATCATTCCGCTTCACCACCACCTCGGCCCCGAGCACGGCGAACGCTTGGGAGAGATTGAAGGTAAACGAATCATAATTGTCGATCAGCAATAATTTGGACATCACAGTCCCTCCTCAGCCAAACGCAATGCAGCACCGAGGGCGGCCGCCTTTGCGTGGCATTCCTTGTGTTCATTCTCTGGCACCGAATCTGCGACGATTCCGGCACCCGCCTGGTAAGCATAGCGGTCACCTTCAAAGACTAAAGTGCGAATCGCGATGGCCTGATCCATGCCGCCGCCGTGACCAAAATAGCCGACCGTACCCGCGTAAAATCCGCGGTTTTTGGGCTCGAGCCCATCGATCAACTGCATGGCCTTTACCTTGGGCGCACCCACCACCGTGCCCGCTGGAAATGTAGCGGCAAATAGATCAAAAGCATCATGCTCGGGCCGCAAGCTACCTTCGACACCGCTCACGGTGTGCATCACATGGGAGTATCGCTCGATGTCTCGATAAGGCGTCACCTTGACCGACCCCGGTACCGCAACGCGACCCAGGTCGTTTCTCGCCAAATCCACCAACATCACATGCTCCGCAGTCTCCTTATCGTCCGCCAACAGTTCCAAAGCCAGTTGCTGGTCCTCTTTGGGGGTCTGCCCTCGTTTTCGGGTGCCAGCGATCGGCCGTAAGGTGGCATGATCACCCTCGAGCCGAACCAAAGCCTCAGGGGATGAGCCGACAATCGCGGTCTCGCCCCACTCCATATAGACCATATAAGGGCTGGGATTGAGCAGCCTCAATGCCCGATATACTTCAAAGGGGTCCAAGCCACAATGGCCTTCCATTCGAATGGAGAGCACCAACTGAAAGACATCACCGGCGTGGATGTGTTCTTTGACCTTTTCCACCGCCGTCAAAAACGCTTCGCGCTCAAAGGTGGGGGTGGGTGAGCCCACTTTCCCTGTTTTCCTCGGGCCGGGGTCGGCACCGCGCAGCGCAGCGATGACTTTGGTCCGCAAGCTCAGTCGCTCTGTTTCGCTACCGGCATGCAATAGGGCGACCCTTCGACTCAGATGGTCGAATACCAACACCGATTCGGGTGCAGTGAACAAAGCATCTGGGGGGGCATCGTCGGGCAGTGCTTCGTCAGATACCGGCTCAAACCGGCGAACAATATCGTAACTTGCGGCCCCCACGAGCCCACCAGAGAAGGGTACATCCGGCACATCTGGGCTTAACTTAGGGGCCAAGGCCATCGCCTCCCGAAAGGCATCGAGCACCCCAGCGCGGTCGGTGGGCGCTGGCCGTTCGACCCCATCGATCCAAAGTTTGTCACCTTGTAATCGCAGGTGAGTCGCTGCCCCAAAACCGATGAATGAGTAGCGACCCAGGCGCTCACCGCCCTCGACACTCTCAAGCATAAAGTACGGTTTAAATGACGACAATTTACGGAATGCCGAGACGGGCGTGTCAAGGTCTGCCGCGATGTCAAAAGGGGCTTGCATCATGTGTTTATCTCCGCCAAAAAAAACCCACCGCCTGAAAACCAGGGGTGGTTAAAACATCAGTTCAGTCTGTACGACTATCCGATGGCCATCGCCGTCAACAACTCTTTTATTCAACTCGGCTCAATCCATCTCGCCTGAGACCATGAAAGGCTCAGAGACATGACCATCGGCGTCAGCGACCGTAAACCAAAATGCGTGCTCGGCAGCGTCGGCACAAGCGACCCCCACCGTGTCAGGGTCAAAGCTGCCCTCAAAACGCTGGCTGGCCTCATCGAGGCCAAGGGGCAACACGGTCAAAGAGACGTCGTCTTTCCGCACATCAACCCAGCCATCAGGGTTGAGACTCCCAAGACCTTGAGGGTCTGAGGCTGTCGCTGAAAACACCCACATTGCTGGGGGACCGGATTCGCAGAGGGCCTGAGCGAAAGACACCGTGGGCATGAAGTCGCCGTCGGCATCCGCATCGGCATCGGCATCGGCATCGGCATCCGCATCGCCAGACCCAAGCGCTGGAGCGCCGGTGTCACCTTTAAAACCGGAAGAACTAATCGGTGTGCCACAAGCCGCGAAAACCATGCACCCAAAAAATAATTTTTCCATGAATATCTCCTGTCCAACCTGTCTAATACGGAATTTGGACAGCGTATAGCCATCTAGAACTACCCAATATTCAATTTTTGGTATACACTTGCCATGTCAAGACACTGGAGCCAAAAATGCTATTTTCCGAGAAAGAACGCCGCGAACTCGCAGAATTTTTTGCCAAGCGATTTTCGGACGACTCGGTTCGAAGCATGCTGGCCCGCCAGGCCGGTATTGAGCCCGGCGAAACATCAGATGCACCCACAGACGCCTGGGAGCAATTGATCACCACAGCTCAAAACCGTCGCCGGCTTCCAAACCTTGCCATCGTCGCATCGCGCACCGACCAAACAGACCAAAACTTGCAAGCAGTGTGTAATCTCTTGGGCGCCCGGGCCCGCATTATGCGAAATCGGATTTTAAGCTCAGCTGCCGCCGCCTCCATCGCCTTGGGCTTTGGCGTGGCGGGATGGACCCTCGGGAACAATGGCGCCAACACCACAGCGATGACCGAAGTCAGCGACGTCTTGGCCAGCAACACCGACAAGACCACCGTCCAGGGCACAGTAGAGACACAGCCACCTCCCGCTCCTCCCATCGCCGAGGTTGCGGTGGTTGAAGCCTTACCAGCCCCCCCTGCCTACACCCGGGGCCATACACCACCGAAAGACCGCACCCGCGGCCCCGCGTGGCACAGCGGACGCTGCACCTATGACAAACCCAGCGACTTCATCGGGTATTGGTATGCCGGAGAGGACAACCCGGGCGCTGTGGGCCAAACCATTACCGTCGAAATCGGGGTCAACGTGCGGGCAGATTACCCTGACACCCACAATGACTTCGACAAGCGCACAAAGGTTCGCTGCATTCTCAAGCGAGGCGACAAAGTCAAGCTCACCTCAACACCCATCTTGGTCCCCGGTGACCGTTTTTGGGTCCCACTGTACCACGGCGACTTGGTCGAAGAAGCACCCGAAGAAAACCTGGTGGCGGTCCGCTAAGCATCCCGGCCCGCTTGTCCGGGTTAAGTGAGGCCAATGGAGCAACTCGACCCCCGCATAAAGAAGATCCGTAGCATCGGAATCGGCATATTTATCGCCTTGTCTGTGGCCGCGGTCCCCATCGCTGTGCACATTATCAAGACCCGAAGTTCCCCCGAATTGTGGCTCACGCTTTTGGGCGCAGTCTTTATGATGGTGCTGATTTGCCTTTACGCCCTCGAGACGGCCCTCGCTCCAATCCCACAACAGCGCACCACAACACCGTTGACTGCTAGCAGACCTGTGGAAACGGTCATCCAAAATGAGACATTGCTCGATGAGCCGCCAGAAATATCGGCCAAAACCGAGATGATGGAACCCTCTGTTGGCCCACTCCCTAGCCCAGCCCCACAACAAGCAGAGGGCGCGAGCCTGGTCGAAGTAGAGGAGGTACACACCCATCCACCGTACCCGCCAACCACTCCGGCCCTCGGTGTTGACCTCGCCGAGGCAGACACAGAACTCGATCTCGGTCGGGCGACCAATCCAGATGGCCCGGTGATGACGGTTCCCAATTCATCATTGCGGTCTACCGACGTCGAAACAAGCCCTGAGGACGAACTTATATGAGCCCATGGCTCGCCCTGAGTTTGTGGGCATGTACCGGCTCAGCCACTTCAGAAGCCCCCCCTCCGGCCCTTAGCCGAACACCGGTCCAAATCCAGCCACCAGACTGTGTGGCCGTCTGCCTACGGGACAATATGGCCCGCGCCACAGCCCCGGAAATTATCGCCGGAGACTGCGAACGTGCGTGTGATCCGAAAAGTGAAAATGGGCACGCTTTGATCACCCCATAAGATGAACGCAGCCCATCGATCTCGGTGAAAAATTGATTTTGTCCTAACGCCTACGGCAAACCGTTCGTAGAGTTTGATTGAACCGACCTGTCAAACAGGGTCGGTGCACTCTTCTTCCTCCATCGTCGCTCTTTCTTGGCAGGCATGCGCTGTTCTCGGACGGTCCTGTATTCCTGTCTTGGACAACCTAGGCACACCCATGGCTATCGGTCTCCGCTACAACGCGATCAGTGCTGGTGCAGCCAATCAACTTGGCCGCACACAGTACGATTTGAAAGCCACGCTCAGCCGTGTCTCTGCTGGGACTCGCATCAACAGTGCCGCCGACGATGCAGCAGGAAGCGCCGTCAGCACCAACTTGTCTACCGTCGCCCGGGGCACGCTCATGGCCAACCGAAATGCTCGGGACGCCCAGTCGATGATTCAGACCTCGGAGGCCGCATTGACCGAGGTGATCAGCCTGGTCGACCGGGCCCGAGAGCTCGCGGTTCAGTCGGCATCAGAGACTCTCGAGGACGATGAAAGGGGGTATATCGGTGAGGAAATGGACCAAATTATCGCTGAGGTAAAGCGCATCTATCTCACAAGCGAATTCAATGACCAGTCCGTCGCAGGCGGTGAAACCTACGAGGTACAAGTGGGTACGGACGAGTCGACCGATAACCGAATCAGCCTAAAAATGGGGGACGTAAAGACTGCCCACACTGGTCTTAGTCCTGTGGATTTAACGGGCTCCGCCCTCTCAAGAATCGGTATTATTCGAATCGATATTGTTCTTGACCAGCTCAACACAGACCGGTCCCGGATGGGCGCCCTGCACAACCGGCTCGATAGGGCGATCTCCAATAATCAGTCAAAGAATGAGAGCTTGATGTCCGCTGCGAGCCGCATCTCCGATGCCGATATGGCTTTCGAGACCTCTCGTATGACCGCGAACCAGGTAAAAATGCAGGCGGGGGTTGCGGTCTTGAGCCAAGCCAAGCAGCTCTCATCCAGCGTGCTTCAATTGATATAAAAACCGGATACGTGGAAGCCTTACCGGCGCAATAATGTCCAAAACCCACGTGTCCATCGTCCTCTCTGCGTCCATTTTGGCCATCAGCACGGCAGCAATCTTGGTCCGATTGGTTCCCGAGCTTCATCCACTTAGCATCGCTTTTTCGCGCACAGCTTTGGTGGGTATCGCCTTGGGTTGGTCCATCTTTGACCCACGGTTTGTGCGCCCTCGGGGTCGGCTTTTGCTCTGGACTTGCCTGGCTGCCCTCTTTTTGGCCCTTCACTTTTGGGCCTGGTTTTCCAGCTTACAGCTCACCACTGTTTTGCGTTCGACCGTGCTTGTTTGCCTCACACCCATTTGGGCAGGCCTTTTTGCTTGGCGCTCCGAACCCCCAAAACCCCGCTTTTGGGGCGGTATCATCATTGCACTTTTAGGCCTTGGCGTGATGGTCGGAGCCGACGATATGGGCTCGGGCTCCAGCAACAGCCATGGCGACGCGCTTGGAGTACTCGGCGGTATTTTGTCTGGCAGCTACCTAAGCATCGGTCGTCAAGTCCGACCCCATGTCGACTGGGCACCGTATGCGGCCATATTGTGTGTGTGTTGCGCTTTTTGGCTGGCCATTTTTAGTGCTTTCGCTCATGTCGACATCTTTGGTGCGCTGGCACCCAGTGCGTTGAGCACATCCACGATGTGGGTCTTGTTGGCCATGGCGATCGGGCCGCAGTTATTGGGGCACACAGGCTTCACCATCGCTCTTCGATATGTGCCCGCCTACGTGATCGGGGCGGTGATTTTACTCGAACCTGTGGGAGCGACCGCCTTGGGCACCATCATTCTCAACGAGTGGCCAACCGCTCAAGAGTGCCTCGGTGCGGTGGTGATTGTGGGCGGTGTGATGGCCGCGACTCTAAAGCGCTAAACCAAAAGCCTGCGCCCAGTCGGCCTGTGTGTCCCCAAAAAACCGCCGCACGGTGACCGCTTGTGCAGCCAACTCCCCTTGTACCGTCTCAATTCGATGCCCCAACACTGCATCGCCGGCTGAGGTGAAGCCCTGAAGCTCAGTGTTGACCACCACATCCTCACCGGCCATGAGCGCCCGACGAAAGCGAAGATTATCGGCCACCGGCACCACATTTTGAGGGTCAACACCGGCCTTGCTCAAAATTCGAGCAGTCAATTCATCGCACCAATCCACATAAACCGGATGATTGACATGCCCGAAGGGGTCCATCGCGGTGTGCCAGACCTGAAATTTCATGGTGTGGTGGATTCGCGCCATTGTTGAGATGACATCGACGATATCGGGCATAAAAACCCCTAAGCCATCCCCAATACTGGGAGAAAAATCTGCCAACAACCCCACCGATGCACGGCGTTGCTTTAGGTCTTCGCCTTTGAGGCCAAGCCCGACATGAATCCATTGTTGAGAGGCCTGAGCCACAGGTTCTCCCCCCACCTCAAGCCGAACCTCTCTCCGCGAAATCGTCTCTCGCTGCCAATCTGCAAGCCAAGTATGGGCCGCGATGGGCTGACCATAAACCAACTCTCGGCCATGAATGACCGTCATTCTGGCCACCACAAAACCGACATTTTCAGCGATAAACCGCTCACCGGACCAACCCACATTATCTGCAGCGATCACCGCGGCCTCCTGGCACAAACGCCAAATATCCCCGGCCCGGGCCACCTGTCGGGGAGACACACAATGTCTGGGCAGACGCAAGGAGATGTGCTGTATTGCCTGGCTCACCACACCACCCTATCCTATTGCCACCATGACGCGCCCAACCCACATAAACCCAGTCGAGGTCGAGGTCGTACACAAGCTGTCCGACATCGAATCGAGTGCGTGGAACCGCGGGGTATGTCCAAATGACCCCTTCGCAGAATATGCTTTTTTAAATGTGCTCGAAGCGAGCGAAAGTGTGGGGCGACACGCCGGTTGGGTGCCGCTTCATCTGTTGGCCAAGCGCGCAAACACCGTCGTTGGAGCCGCACCGCTTTACCTCAAAAACAACAGCTACGGCGAGTACATCTTTGATTGGGGTTGGGCCGAAAGCGCCCACCATGCAGGCCTCGCTTATTACCCAAAACTGGTGAGCGCTGTACCCTTCACTCCGGCCTCGGGGCGGCGTCTATTAACCGAAGACCCCGAGGTTGAAGCCGCCCTGATTGCAGCGATGCATGGGGTCGCTCAGGCCACTCACGCACACTCGGTTCACATCTTATTTATGACAGAACCCGAGCTGAATTTACTCGCATCCACCCCTGAATGGATCGGACGTCTCACCCACCAATTTCACTGGGATAACGACGGCTATGCGGACTTTGAGCATTGGCTGAGTCGCTTTCGGGCGCGCAAACGAAAGGAGGTTCGCCGAGAGCGGATGGCAGCCAGTAAAACAGGGGCGACAATTCGCATGCTTCGGGGCGACCAAATCACCGGCGCACACTGGGCTGCCATCGCCCAGTTTTATGCAGACACCACAGCGCGCAAACAAGCCATGGCCTATTTGAACCCGGAGTTCTTCGAGCTGGCCCCAAGTCAATTGGCCCACACCGCGCTCGCTTTCGTCGCCGAGGTCGACAACCGTGTGGTGGCAGCCTCACTATGCTTTCAACGGGGGACGCACCTTTACGGCCGGTACTGGGGTTGTGAGCCCGCATACCGGTCCCTGCACTTTGAGCTGTGCTACCACGCTCCGATCGCTGCATGTATTCAAGCGGGCTGGACCCATTTTGAGGCCGGCGCCCAAGGGTTGCACAAGCTGCAGAGAGGCTTGGCCCCTGCAAAAACCTATTCCGCACACCATCTGGGCCACAAGGGGCTCCACCAGGCCGTCGCAACAGCTGTCCAAGCAGAAAATGCCCAGGTGCTCAAGGAGTTGGAATGGCTAAACAATCGCAGCCCCTTTCATCGCACGCCGCCAAAGCCGAGATAGACTCAATCTTATGGGAATACGTTCATTTATCCAACGCAAAGTTAAGCAACGCATGGCGCCCGAAAAGCCGATCCAGGCGAGCAAAACAAAGCCAGTCGATACACGGCCCATCCCGAGCGCCAAAGACGCTCAAGGCTTTACTGCCGTCCTTCGCGTGAGCGATTTGATGCTCGGGAAAGGGCGAACCATCGCCATAGAGGGTGCGCCCATCGCCGTCTTTCACATCAACGATGGGTTTTTTGCCATCGACGACGCTTGCACCCATGAAGATGCCCCGCTTGGAGATGGCGAGGTCCGGGGAGCTACCGTGGTGTGCCCCTATCATGACTGGATTTTCGATATCAAAACCGGGGCTTGCGAGACCGAACCCGAGCGGCCCATCGGCTGTTTTTCCACCAAAGTCTTCGATGATTTTGTGTGGGTCGGTCCACGAACTTCCGAGAGCACAGTCGACCGAGGTGGTGACCACGCAGATGGACTCACCACCTCTGAACACGCAAGCTGAACACCCGCCCCGACGACATCAGCGATGAAGTGCTGGCGGCGACAAAACCCGCATCTCACCCCCAGATCGGCTGGTCAATTCCACCTCTGAGATGAGCACAGGTGGCACCGCCCACGACACGGGAAAACCATCAAATCGCTCGAGCACAAAGCGGCTTGAATTCCCAGGGATATCCAACATCTGAACCGCTGGCCCAGTCGGGCCGGAGGCGACGATATCCCGCAACATCCGGCGATCGACGCCAACGAATTGCAAGCCTCTTACCGGCACTTTTCGTCCATCACTGTACAGCTTGTAAACCTCTGCTGGCGCGGTCAACCCTGAAAGCGGACCATCGCCGGTAAAAGCGAACTCAAAGTCTCCGACCTCAGAAATCGTCAAAATCCGCCGGACCACAAGCACATGGTCCAAGCCCGCACTCGCGGCATAAGCCAATGCCTTCTTTCTGAGTTTCTTTTCGCCAAGCGGCCGCGCCCCACGGATGGTCACCTGACGGGGCATGGCCTCCACACGACCGCTGCCAAAACCGCGCCCATGACCCGTGCTGGCCTGACGCTCAAACCGCGGAACCCGGCTCATTAGAACGTCCTGACACACACCATCTTCAACCACCTTCACAGCTTGTGTGGCCACGGCATCGTCATCATGCAGGCCAAAACTAGCCAAGGATGAATCTGCGGTTGGATCGTCCAAAACCGACCATCCAACAGGCAATAAGCGACGCCCGAGACGAGCGACGGGAACCGGCCGGCTATCGGAAGCGGCTGACTCTGGTGCGAGCTCAAGGGGCGGGGTTCCTGATATTTGCGGATGAAGTAGCTGCCGAAAAAGCTCTGCTGCGGCTGGCTGTTCGAATAACACCGGGCCGAGATACGCCGCTCCGACCTCTGTCTCTTTCAAAATGTCCAACCACGCCGAGGCCGCTTGCAAACTCTGCTGCATGGTGGCGATGGGGGGGAGATGATCGAGGTCTTTGACCACCCAAGAGCGCCCATTTTTGAGAGATGCCCCATCGGTAGCGACGCTTTGAACCGAAGCCCGAATCACCAAGCGTTGTTCGGGAATCCACGCCATGGTGCCTTCAGAATTATGAACCAAAACCTGCCCGATGTTGGCCCCACCCAAAACCGCGCTGAACTCCAAATGTCGATCCTCACTCACCGCCCCGCCAAGGGCCAAAACAACCTGCTTTAAGCCCGGTGGATTGGTGCTTCCCATGGGCCTTGGCCCAAGCTCGACCACCGGTGCGAGGGAATAATCGGGGGTATAAGCCTGAGCGCGCCCCTCTCGTGCAGCCTGCTTGGCGGCCAGCACCTCGGTCGCACCTTTATAAGCCGAGTCCATGGCGAGCCACAGCTCCCGGCGGATCGCCCCCACTTTGTCTTCGTGGGCAAGCCCCCGCCAAGCGGTGCCATCTCGGGTGCCAACAGCCGATGAAAAGTTCCCGCTATCCATGCGCGCATCACCCACGCGAACATCCACGCGAAGCTCCCGGTAAGGGCCACTGTTTTCATAAGATAAGGCCCCATCAATGGTGCCCACCTCAGAAAACTCCCCCGCCCCAAGCCGCACCGTGATGTGTTTAGGCAATGGCTGATCTTCGAGCTTCAGGCTTTTCATGGCACGGCCAAGCTCCGCACTCACCGCCGTCTCGATAGACGCGGGGTCAAATCCTTGGGCTGTGGCGACCGCCAAAAAAATTCCGATCATGGGGAGGCCGGCGGTGGTGGCAGCAATGGCGGCCGGTCATGCGCTTTTTCGCTCAACTGAACCTCCACTTGCGAGATGAGCAGATCGGGCGATGCCGCAGAAACCTTCACCCACCCCGACTCCGCGCCACATGAGCCGTTGAAGACCTGAGTCTGGTCTGAAGCCGCGAGTATATTTTGAAATGTGGTCAAGGGGGTTCCAATCAAGTCCGCACCGCGCATGAGCTGGTCGGGACGCCCATCCGCCCACACCGCGACGATGCCAATCGGCTGAACCGAAAAAGCATTGGGACTGACCCGCCCGGTAAAGGTAAAACCACCGGAGATGTCCTCAAAAATGAAGCCGTATGCCTTTCCTTGGCGGCGAACCTCAGCCAACAGCTTGGCCCGCAACACCGGATAGGGCACCGTCTCCGCCGCTGAAACAATCAAATTGCCTTGGCGAGACACAACCGTGTACCCCCCCTGGCGACGACCGTGACCATTCGACCGCGCGCTGGATCGAATCGGCGTTCGTGAGGTTAAAAAATGAGTAAGACGCCCATTTTTGACCACCTCCACCCGCTGGGCCGCCACCCCCTCGTCATCATGGGTGTAATGGCCGTTCAAGGCCACATCTTCGAGGGTTTTAAGGGTCGGGTCGTCGGTGACGCTCAAAAATGAGGGCAAAATCGGTTGACCGACCATCTCCGTGAAGGTTTGGCCCTCATCATCATCTTTTTGGCGATGCCCTTCAATGCGATGGCCGAGCACCTCATGAAAAAATACCGCTGCAGCACGCCCTCTTAATATCGCAGGAACTGTGCTTGGCTCGATCACCGTGGCCTGCTGAAGCGCCTTTAGCCGCTGTGCAGCAGCCAAGACTGCCGCATTCAAACTGGGACCATCGGGCATCGCGGCCTCAGTTCTGCCCTCGAAGGATTTATATACCGAGACGGTCATCCCATCTGCCGCGGTCGTTTTCAAAAATATAGTGATCTGAAAGGCGTGCTGTGGCAGCACCAGGCGGGTGCCTTCAGTGGTCACCATAAATCGTGTCTGGGCCTTAGCAGCCATGGCCACATTGGCGTCCTCGATATAATCAAAGCCCGCGAGTATGGCCGACGCCTCTCGAATTCGATCCCGCCACAAGCTGGCGTCGACGACCAGTTGTGCTGGGGGATCAAGCTGTATCTCGATGGGCGCCGCAGAAAAGTCAGCGGAGGTGTCGGAGGGCCTGACCTTGACGGACATATTGGCCTTCACCCGCATCAGCCGCTTAGAAGCACTCCGATAGCTCGCATCTGCGACCCGCCAAACCGCGAGACGGACCGCCCGCTCATCACCGGTAATTGGCAGTGAAAACTGCTGTTTTTCGATATCGTCAAACCACCCGGCGTCTCGTATTTTATGACTTTGGTCCAAGGTGGGTGTGCCCACTCGGATATCGAAGTCGGCCCAAATATTGTGGACCCATCGGGGCTGCAAGCTTGCACCATGCGCAGCACCGATACTCATTCGTCGCTCCTCGATAGCAGAGATGGCCATCCAATGGGGCGGGTGAGGCTGATCTGCTAAATCCGCTGAGATGCGACCGAGTTCAGTGGATAAAATATCGACCAGGGGCATGGCCTGAGCCACCGCCTCCCCAGCGAGAAGAACCAAAACCAGGACAAGACGTTTCAGTATTCGTCTTCCTCTTCGTCATAGCCGTCAGACTCCATGAAGCCGCGGGCGATTTGGTCATCATCGTCTTCGTCAATCCAGGCGACTTCGCACAGACCATCGATGACAGACATCAATTCATCTCCGCTTGGCTCCCTAAAGGCAGAAAAAGCACTGTTTACTGACTTGGCGAGGCTCTGTTCTAGCTCTCCAGACTCCTCAAGTCGGGTAACCAAATTCTCGCCAACATCCTCATCCAACTCCTCAGCTGCGACTTCAAGACCAGCCATCACACACCCAAACAAAGCCAAAGCGTTCTTTGGTGCGGTGTTTTCAATCTCTTCGTCGATCCGTCTTGTGATCAGATCTCTAAGTGACCCTGGCAGCTCAATCATCTCCTGTCGCCTCCCTTTACCAATCCCGCCTAACCAAAGTATTCGGACGGGCAACTAGTCTTACGAGACGAGTTGAAATGACCTTTAAGATCGCCGGCACTTTCTGGCCGTAATAGAGCGAGTTTATGATTACCGATGCACTGATTCAAGCACTGCCTAAAACCGACCTTCATGTCCACCTTGACGGCTCTCTCCGCCTGGGAACACTCATCGAGCTTGCCCGGGATCTTGGCGTAAAGCTACCGAGTGAAACGGAGCAAGGTCTGTGCGATCTCGTCTTCAAGCCCAGCTATGACTCGTTGATCGAGTATTTGGCCGGCTTTGATTACACGGTCGCCGCTCTGCGAAGCCCCGAGGCACTCGAGCGCACCGCCTATGAGCTGGGCGTAGACAATATCGCCGAGGGCGTCCGCTACATCGAGGTGCGATTTGCGCCGCAAATGCTGATGGGTGACAATATGGACTTCGACACGGTGATGACTGCGGTCACCCGTGGACTCGATCGGGCGCGCATAGAGCACGAGGCCTCCGACGCCGTAAAGATCAAGGGCGAGCCACCTTTTCGCTTCGGCATCATCGTGTGTGCCCTCCGGCGCTTCGAAAAAGAGACCTCTCAGTGGTACAGCCAACTCATGCACCTCTTGGGTGACTCTCCCAAAAAACAAATCTATAAAATGGCGAGCTTAGAGTTGGCACGTGCCGCAGTTCGTTGTCGCGACGACCTCAATATCCCCATCGTCGCCTTCGACCTTGCAGGCCAAGAGTACGGCTATCCTGCACACGAACATGCCGAGGCCTACGAACACGCACATCGCCATTTCCTAAAGGGCACAGTTCACGCGGGCGAGGCCTATGGTCCCGAGTCGATCTACGAGGCCCTCACGGACTTAAACGCAGACAGAATCGGCCATGGGTACCACTTGTTCAGCCCCCAATTATGTGGACCGAAGGTCAACAATCCCGACGATTATGTGGGCCGCCTTGCACGATATATCGCCGACCGACGCATCACCATCGAGGTGTGCATCACCTCAAATCTCCAGACCAATCCCGATATTGGCGACGTTAAAAACCATCACTTCGGCCTGATGCTCGACCAACAACTCTCTGCCACCCTGTGCACTGACAACCGTCTGCACTCACACACCACAGTGTCCAGAGAAGTAGGCTTGGCAGTCGAGGCATTCTCGATGAGCGAAAAGCAGCTACGAAACACGATTATTTACGGATTCAAGCGCAGCTTTTACCCTGGTCCTTACCAAGGAAAACGGGATTATGTGCGGTCGATTATCGACTATTATGACCGGGTGCTTGAAGAGCACCAAGCGGCATACAAAGCCGACTAGCGGTCCAAAATGCCCTCCATGAACACCACCCTCAACCCACTCAAGCCCTTGGCACTGGTCTCAGGCATCGTTGTGTTCGGGCCTGGATGTTTCTTCTCAGACTGCGCCCAAAGCCCTTGGCTTGGGGATCACAATCTGGGGGTCACAGGGGTCTCAGCCGGAGCGGACATCGCCATCGATGCAGGCAGCACCACCTGCACCTTTAGCGGCTACACATGGGCTTGCAGTCCTTGCGCAGACATCGAAGTCCCACTGGGTCACGATGCGCTCATTCAAGACAGTCAGGCCAAATTCGAATGGGTCAGCGGCGAGCCTGGGCTGCGCATCAAAGATTCAAACGCGCTCAAGACCACAGCCACAATCGGCGGCATCACACCCACTCAGCAAGGATGTATCTCTCCGGAATACCCCATCGATTTAAAGGTGATCGGCGACGATGGCGTTCTGCGAAAAGACCGGGTCACCATAGCGGTCACATGCTGCGGCACCTGAAACAACTCAGCCACCAGCGAAACGAGCCGCGTGGGGATTATCCATGAAGGCCCAAACCCTGAAAATACCAATGGCAGAGGCGTCATGAGCCCCCAAGCCATCGGCGGTCTGGTGGCCTTGGCCTCCAGCCTTTCATGGGCCTTGGGGTCAATCCTATTTCGAGGACTCGCGAATCACACCTCGGCTTTGGGGCTCAACCTCAATAAGGGACTGCTCGGCGTGGTCTATTTATCGGTCGGGATGGCCTTCGTCGGCTTTTCTCCGATGGAGCCCTTCGCCTTCGGCATGCTCCTCTTGAGCGGCATTATCTCCATAGC
>DBIS01000042.1 GCA_002296975.1 Deltaproteobacteria bacterium UBA796
GTCCATCAGGCTGCCGCCTTCGGTGTGGTTGCCCATCGACGGTCGTTCCGACAAAACTGTAAAGCGAAGTCGATCGTTCTCGATCACATAGTCGCCAGGTTGTGCGATCGCCTTTGGGCCGCCAATTGCCTGTTTCCGATTCTCGATCTTGTAGGCGTGTGCCCACTCAGAGGGGGTTTGGCAGCCAGATAAAGCGAGTGTGATTAGCAAAGTTCTCATGGCGGAATATGTAGCTGACCAAACCTGGAGATGCCATGTTGATATCGATGTTGAGTGTGTTGTTTCTTGGCGCCAATGCTCAAGCTGCTGACGGGCTATTGCCTGAGCTTCAACCAGGGTTGTTGGTACAAACCACCGCCACTTTATTTGACCAAGACAATAAGGGCGTTGCCGATCCTGGTGGCTACGGCGACCCTGAAGACGATGTAGGCTTTAAACTTCGCCGTTTACGCCTTGGGTTTGTCGGTGAAAATGATCGGGTCAAGTACGGTGTTCAAGTTGGAATGAGCACCCCATTTGATGCGGTAAAAGAAGCCCAAGGGGCCACAGCAGATCTCGAAGTCGTCGATGCATATGGTGGATATTCCCCCACAGAATCTTTGTGGGTCATCGGTGGTCTTCAGAAGGTCCCAGTGTCTCGCGAAAAGCTCATGGCTGGCTCGCAGCTGGCTTTGAACGAACGCAGCATTGGTGCCGAGTGGCTGGCGCCGGGTAGAGATCTCGGTCTTGTTCTGGACAGCCATTGGAAAAATTTACGCTTTCGCGTGGGCGTGTTCAACGGCAGCGGCGACCTTAGGGGTGATGACAATAGTGGAAAGCTGGTCGCTGGACGAATCGAAGCCAAAACAGGTAAGGCGAGCGCATATCGCACCTACGGCGTTGTTGACGCGTTGATGATTTCAGGTGCTGTAGACGCTTGGATGAACGATCAGACCGCCGTGAAAAGCTCAGGTGCTGGCGTGGACTTCCTGCTCCGCTTCAAAGGAATAGCCCTCTTAACTGAGGCCCGTGTGGCCGAGGCTAAGCCCAAAGACGATTTGGTCGATGTGCCTGGGGTGTTTAGCGAGACCAAGCGTCAGGGGATGATGGTCCAGATCGGATACACCGTGTCGAGCTTTGAGCCAGTCGCTCGGTTTTCCACATTCGATGACGACAAAAGTGTTGAAGATGTGGGTGATGTCATGGAGGCCATGGCAGGCATGACCTGGCATAGTGAGGCCGACCAAGTGCGAGCTGGGCTCGGCTATGTGGCGCGCCTCGAGCGGGGGCCTTCTAAAGTTGAGAACGATTCAGTGCGCGTCTGGTTTCAGCTCAAAATCTAAAAGAAAGCTGATATTAGTCTAGCTGTTTAATCCATCGCCGCTCAATGCCCGCATTTGTGCCGGCCGTCCATTGGCTTGAGAGCCTTTCCGGGATGCCTGTGACAAGGCCGGTCTCGGTCGCTTCGCCCCAACGTTCGCCCAGGGCGACACCCAGCCCATAGATGAATTCATCAGGGTGTGTCAGGTGTGTAAGCCCTTGTATTTGAACACTTTTTGGTTTTCTGTGCCGGCTGATTTCAGAGCCCCATTGGTGCCCAAAGCGCCGGCTTCTAGCCCGTTGGATTATTTTATCTTGGCCTTGAATGAGGGCTGAAAAAGCCGTCATTCGGCTGGGGTTGTGGGGGTGGGTCAACGTGTCCAGCCAAGGTCGCAAAGCTGCTGCACTGGTCAGGACGATGACCTGCTCATTGGGGGTCATCCCCTGTAGCTGGGCGAGCATGTGGTCTAAAGATCGGGGCCCCATATTTTCATTGGGGTCGACTTCGGCGATCAACGCAGCACCCACCCCTTCGAGCGCTGCCGGGTGGGGGTTGGTTGGCTGCACCATCATCGCGAGCGGATCGTTATCGAGAAACTGGCGAGCCTCGTGCCACCCATCTGCGTAGGCGTGAAACCGCGCGATTTGAGGGTCTGTTGATGCACAGTCTCGGTGCTCAGTTGGGCCCAAAATATAGCCGGCCTGGTCCCGGGCATATTCAAAGTCGGGTGCAGCCATGGTGAGGACTGAGAAGTCGGGGAAAGGAGCCCGAAACTGCTGACTTGTGTGCCATATACCGGTGATAAGGGTCGGCGCGAGCAACACGATGGCGCGAATATGCAGCGCCTTCGCCCAAAGGTGCCCAGCCCCGGCAGCCAAGACGATGAACAACAGGCCAAATATCGGTGCGGCATAGCGGAGCGAACCCGCAGATGCGAAGTCGGGTGCGCTGGGGGTCCATACGGTGAAACGAACCGTGGAGTAGACCAATCCAAACCCAGCGATGAAGATCCACACCGACCTCATGGCTTTGTGTCGCCGCAAACTCATTCCTGCGATCGGTATGCTAATGGCTGTGAGGATACCCAAGGTTTGCCCAATGGTGTTCGACGAGATTCCAAATAGGGCGATGAGTTGCCGTGGTGCCATCAGGCTCCAGATTTTCCTTGGAATTCGAGCAAGTGAAGGGAACGATTCCCCTGCGTAGTAAATGGTCTCAAAGGGCCCCGATGGTGCCGTCTGATACTGAAATATCCAAATCAGGCCAACAGACCCCGCTGCAACCCCAACAAGGAGTGCGTGAAATCTGGTGATTTTCCGCCAAAGAATCACCCCAAGAGCCAAGGGGATAAAAACCGAGGAAAAGCCAATCCACAGTGCCCAGCCTGTTCCCAACCCGAGGGCGAGGGCGCTTCCAGTGGCTGGTTTAAGCAGAAGGTGAGACACCAGGGCAAGAATGAGGATTGCCGCCACACCGGACTCGGCGTGATTTCCCCATGCGGTCATCGATAGGGCTGCGAAGGTGGGCGGCGGGAAGGCTAAAAGTAGCCCAAAAATAACCGCTGATGGGTTGTTGACCGCACGGGCCAAAAAGTGCGCACCGGCGTAGGCCATCAAAGCACTGAACATGACCGGGATGAGTTTCCACACAAATAGGCTATGGCCGAAAAAGCTAAACAAAAGCGCGCCGAGCAAGGCGTGTTGGGTGCACCCGCCGCAGTAGCCTCGGTATTGAAGGTCCAGCCAGCGCCCTGGGTGCTCGAGTTGAATCAGTCTTGCGTGCGCTGCGTTGTACAATTCCTCTTGATCGAAAGGAATAACATCAGGCTGAAGAAGACTGATAATCCGCGCGGTGGCGACCATCAGTGCGATCAGCGCCGCGAAGGTGCGTGGACTATGGGCTCGAGATTCGGACAATATGTGGAGTGCGATTGGAGCCGCTGCCAAGGGTGGAGAGGGCGCCGGTGGTATCGGAGGATTTGGCCTTCAGAAAGTACTCTAGCCCCGCCTCCATTTCCATCGAGATTCGAATGGTTCCGGTCCAGGTGCTTCGGTTTCGAATGAGTGTGGTGCGCTGAAAGGCGGCAGTGCCCACCGGGCGAAAGTAGGCCGTGATCTCATAGCTTTGGGTTTCGATGGGTCTCAAGTCGCTGATGGTCGCCTGCAGTGGCAAAAATCCACCCATGCGGGCTGTCGATACGCGCGCGTGCTGCAGTGCTGGGTTGGGGCTGGCGGTGGGCGTGGGCCCGGGGGCCGGCAGCTCAATGGCCGGTGTTTCAATGGTTGGTGCCGGCGCCGCAGCGGGTGGCGGTTTTGGTTTGGGCTGTGCTTTGGGCTG
>DBIS01000041.1 GCA_002296975.1 Deltaproteobacteria bacterium UBA796
CGGGACCCCGATTTTTGACGCAGACGCCGACGCAGATGCCGATGCAGATGCCGACGCAGATGCCGACGCTCACGCCGACGCCGATGCTGACGCCGACGCCGACGACACTGGCCACGACGCCGATGACACTGGCCACGACGCCGATGACACAGGCCTCGACGCCGTTGACACAGGCCTCCACGCTTCCGGAAGCTACACCGCCCCCTTCGATGGCACCTTTTGCGGCCCTCCCGGGTCGCCGAGCGTTTTGCTACACAACGAACTGCTGCCCAGCCATCGATTCTGTTGAGATCGCAAGCGGTCTGGCCGCCAATGGAGCGGATTTGGAGGTCGATGCGGATGGGAATATCCACATCGCTGCATACGCCACAACAGATGGAGAAGCGCCCGAGCCAGTAGCAGATCAAGTAAGGTACCTGCGAATCGGCCCGGCCCCTCGATAGCCAACTTCTAGCTGTACAGTTGTGCCACCCTCAAGACCACGATAATCGGGCCCGGAACACCTGCCTTCAGGGGCAAAACCGGAGCAAGCATGCGCATCATCTCACTCAGCCTTGTCACCCTTGTCGCAGCATGCGGCGCCGAAAAATCGGACTCGACGCTTGTCGGCCCAGAGGCACCATACGCCGACGGCATGACTGACACCGGCTCCGACGACGCATCTGGAGCCGAAGAAATCGACCCTTGCTCAGCCCAGGGCCTTCGCGAGCTCGCGACCAGCAGCGGGCGGGTGCTGTTGGACGGCGTCGCCATGGAGGCCAGTACCCCGCTTGCAGACATCATCGCCGACCTAAACGGCTTTGATGACCAAACCATACAAATCGAAGGCACCATCGTGGACCTATGCGATGGGCAGGGATGCTGGTCCTTATTGACCGATGGCGCTGGCGGTGAGGTCCGACTCAAAGTGGACGACCAAGTCTTGGACTTTCGCACCTTGACCGAGACCGGAGAATACGCCGTGGGAGAAGGCGTCTTCGAGGCCGAAGGCGAACACGGCCCACAGGTTTGGATTACCGGTGCTGTGGTGGTCGCCATCCCTGCTGAGTGCGAGTAGGGCGGGGTCAGGCCCGCCCCCCGTGGTAGGGCGGGGTCAGGCCCGCCCCCCGTGGTAGACACAAAGTGGAACAAATGCAGACATGTCAGCGTATTTACGCCGCGCTGTTTTGCTTTGACTCCGGGTCCGGCTCGGTCGTGCCATACAATAAACGTGGCACTGCTGACCTGCTCAGCTTGAGCTAGCCCGCACAAACTCGGTCCTGACCCCCTCCCGCTATTTTTTTGGCTTCTTTAGCCGCCTCCGCGACCTTGGCCTTTTGCCCTCGGCCTTCAAGGCCATCGCTTCTTCGTAAAACCAAAACTTAAAGCCATCTTTGGTCAAGTGAGGATCCATACGAGCCAGCAGGTCGTCGGCGATATCAGGATGCTCGTGGTACAGGTCGTTCAGGTTTGCAGGGTCTTCTTTTCGATTGAAAAGCTCCACACGTTGCCCCCGACGGACGGAATGCCAAATTAGCTTCCAGTCCCCCACCTGCATCACCCGGTCTTTGGCCGCGACCATATGGGGTAAGAATGATGGCTTGATCATCACCGACCCATTGTCGTCGATGCTGTACTTGGCGCTCAGCCTCTTGAACGGGTACCGCCTGTGCCCCTTCACCCAGTATTTTGGCGCGGAAAACCCAGTCTCTATATAAACCTCACGCGGCGCCTCTTCTTCTTGGTCCACCAAAGGCATAATTGACTTCCCGTCAGTCTCGCCTGGCCACTCAAAGTCAAGCAAGTCGGCCACAGTTGGCGCCAAGTCGGTGAGCCGAACATGGGACGAAACCCGCTTTCCAGCCATCGATCCATCTGGCATCCGAACCGCCAACACCACCTTATGCTGACCATCGCCATAGCTATGGTAACCGTGATTCGGCCCGTGATATTTATAGGGGAGCGTCTTGGCCCAGTGCTCTTCGCCGTGGTCCGACAACAAAATGACGATGGTGTTGTCCCACAAACCCGACTCTTTTAGCTGCGTGACAATACCACCAACCAGCCGGTCAGCCATGTCGATACCCGCATCGTAAATACGCATATCTTGGGCACTGATGGCACCCTTTTTAGCACCCTTCGGTAAGTCCTCATCAATAATGGATGTACCCGTTTGCGAGTACCGAAAGCGATTGCCACCCTTGTAGCCGTTTTGCTCATACATTTGATGCCAAGGCCATGGACGGGTCGATGGGGCATGCAAAACACAGGTGTGTGCAACATAAAAGAATGGGTCCCCCGAGAGCGTGCCCCGGGCAAATGTGTCGACCGCTTTATCGACGAAAAGGTCTGGCTTAAAGCTGCGTGGGAAAGCCTGATTGTAGGCCGCAGTCGGCAAAATCGCAAAGCCGAGTGGATTGTGAAGCATCCACGCAAACACCCGAAACCGAGGCTCGTTGAGGCTCACAGCGAAGTTTTGAATATTGGGCGGCGGCTGGACAATATTGTCGTACCCAAGCTCCGGCACCATGTAAGAAAAACGGCTGTCATCGGTAACAAAAGTCGTCGTGTAGCCCTTTTCCTGCAAAATCAACGGCAGAATCGGAACCTCTGGCACCAGCTTTGAGGGCTCGGGCAAGTTGTCACGGATGCCATTGTTGATCGGCAGCAGCCCCGTCATCATCGACGTCCAAGAGCCATAGGTCCTGGCCAACACTGTCCACGCCTGCTCGAATGCGACCGACTCTTCCAACAGTGCGGTGATGTTCGGCGCCGTCTCTTTGTCGTAGCCAAAATGGGCCAAATGGTCCGGCCGAAGCCCATCGACACCAATAATCACCACATTGAGATGGTCATTATCGACCGCTTGCTTGGGTTGAGGTGGCGCCAACAGCATGTACATCGCACCGAGCCACAGCACCAAGACACCCGCCGGGCGAGCGGCATTTCCGAGCCCTTGTTGCCGCCAATGACTCAGAGCCATGAGGCTCCAAACCACCACGGCCACAGCAGCGACCGCTTGAATCGTGGATGGATGAACGTTGTCCGCCCACCACACCGTGAAGGTAAAGCCATCATATAAAGACGGGTAAAGAATCGTTTGGGACATCCCACTGAGCACTGCTGCTACAACGATGATGATGCCACCTGCCCGCCACCACTGCCCCCGAGTGGGCGCGGTAGAAAACCAAAACCTTAGGGCCAAAGTGACCGTCACACCGACAATAAGTCCGACAAGCGCATAGCCTAAAGCCGCCCGCCAAATGTAGCCCGTGACCGCATTGGTGAGCAGTTCGAGGGTGGCCTCATCGGTGCGAATTCGCCGGGTGGCTCGCCGAAACAGGCGATAACTGTCCCATGCATCAAATGCGAACAGCATGCCCAAACTGAGCATACCAATCAACAATGAACGTTTTACAGAGACCTTGAAGGAAGAAGTAGTCACGGTTGTACCTGTGAAGAAGGGCGAGAGAGCCCATGGATGATGACGGTGTCCGACACAGAGAGCTCAATCGCTATCTCTGAT
This sequence comes from Deltaproteobacteria bacterium UBA796, assembly GCA_002296975.1. GTDB lineage: Bacteria > Myxococcota_A > UBA796 > UBA796 > UBA796 > UBA796. The sequence goes on from DBIS01000041.1 coordinate 3,506, forward strand.
GCCATGGCACTGCAGTCCTCATTGTTGAGACGACTTTGGGAAGACAGCTGCCAACAGCCGTCGTCCTCGCCTTCTCTATCAGCGTTTATATACACCTTATCGCCCATAAATCCGCTGCCATCCCTGAAGGCAATCAGCGCATCATTACCCTTGGCTATACTCATCGGGCCAGACAAAAAATCGCGACCAACCGTGGGCAAACCCAACAAAGACAAAATCGTTGAGGGCAACTGGATTTGGCTCGTAGGGGTGTCGATGGTCGCAGCGTTGGCCCCACCAGGAAAGCGGATCAGCAACGGAACACGCCTGAGCCAATCCATCCGCGTAAGCGGGTCATCACCGCCCATATGTCGGCGGGCACCGAGGGGAATTTTGGGGAGATATGAGGCGTCGGCGCTGGAGTCCATAATATGCACCACCTCACCGCTCCCAGATAGGCGCCCCATGTCGTGGTCACCCAATACAATGAGCACAGATCGGTCGAGCAAGCCAGTCCTCCGAAGGTGCCGTATAAATGCTCCAATCGCAATATCTGTGTAGTGAACCGAATGAAGGTACCGACCGAAATAAGTCTCCCCGAGCTTTCCTAGACGAAGCCGAAGGTGTGAGCTTGGCAGCTTGTATGGGTGGTGCGAGGTCAGCGTGATCACGTGTGCAAAAAATGGCTCAGGAAGCCGGTCGAGCTTTCGCGCAGTCTGCCGTAAAAAGGGGTAGTCCCCGAGGCCCATCCCAATTTCTCTGCCCTCGGCATAATCCTCGGCATCGTACAGCCGGTCGATGCCGATATTTGGTGCCACCGCTCTTCGATTCCAAAAGCTCCCCTGCAAAGCATGGAAACTGGCCGTGTGATACCCAAGCTCCGCCGTGAGTATTTCTGGAAGGCAGGTCTGCGGAAATCCGGGGTATCGGAAGAGTGTCGCCCCCTGACTTAGCGGGTGCAGCCCACACAAAATGAGCGCCTCGGCATCGGCGGTCCGACCTTGGTGAGTCTGGTGATAAAACGCGCTGAAGCTCAGGCTTTCTTTGGCCAGGGCGTTGAGGTGGGGGGTGACCTGCTGACGATGGACCTTCATGCCAACCACTTGGGCCTGAAGGCTCTCCACCATCAAAATGATGATGTTTGTCCCTTCATCGACGGTTGGCACAGTGGCCGTTGATCTCTTGGTGATTTTATCGTCTACAGCCGCCCAATGGTCAGCGACCGCCGCCAGCGCCTCTTCGGTGGGCGGCGTGATAAAAATCTGGTCTTTCGCGAAACCCACGGAGTCATGGATGTGGTAGCCCACAACGCCAACGAGCCGGACGAACATTCTTTGAGACCACACCCGTAAAAAGACCCCCTGAGTCGACTTTTCGAAGTGTACCTTCATCGAGGCACTTCCAAAAACCAGCCCGATCAGCACCAAGGCAATGGCCTCACGTCGGGATGAGGCCCGTCCACGACTCGGCACAGCCTTAAACTTCATGAAGGCGGCAACAGACCCCGCGATGAGCAAATCTGAGACCAAAATCAGGTGACCGCTACCCATCAATTCAGTGATGCTATCGGTAATGCTCCCTAAAGTGGCCACACCACCCACACTCTGCCAGCTCATCAATTCTCCAAAATAGAGCGCGTGAGTGAGGTCTCCAAGCATGACAGCGGTCCAAAAAATATAAAGCGCCCACAACGCCCACCGACGCCGGGAGCCACTGAGCAATGCGACCGGGGCCACCATCAGCGATGCTGTAGCGGCCGTCATCCACCACCCACGCTCGAGCCCCCAATCAAATCCGGCCATTTTACAGACCAAAACGCTCTTGACCGCAATCCCGAAGGCTGCGATGAGCAAATCCGACTGTACCCGGAGCTTGCCGGTGGATTGTAGCTGTTCCTGTGACATTGCAGCACCTATAGCGCGCCCTGTGAGGACCCTGAGAAACACCCATGTGAAATGTAGCGCCGTACAGCACAGGCTTTTTCCGGATGGGTTTTTTTTGTGACCGGGTTGGGGCCGCGATTCAAAACTGAGCCTTCAGCATGCAACCACCCCCTTTCCGAACTAAACCCAAGATAACTGGAGTCCACCATGAAGTTTTCTAGCATTGCCTTTGCCGCTATCGTCTCCCTGTCCAGCTGCGCAAAAGAGCCCAAAAATGCGTGTGAACTGCTCAACGATGAGATGTGCGCATGCGACGAGACCTTCTGCGCGAGCGCAGAGTCCAGCACCGAGCCCACTGAAGAACAACTCGACAGCTGCGAAATGATGCTCGATATGTACCTTTGCCCAGAGGATGTAAACGCCGACGCTGACGCCGACACTGACGCCGAC
>DBIS01000325.1 GCA_002296975.1 Deltaproteobacteria bacterium UBA796
CAGGTGGTCTCGTCCAACCCCAACATCACAACTGCCATTCAGGACGGTGGGCTGGAAGTAATTGCCGCTCACGCTTCGTCTGTGAGTCACATTTCGATTTCAGTTGATTTACCGCCTGGACCCTTCGACTTCATCTTGCTGGCCACCCAACCCACTCAAATCGAGGACGCTGCCCGTCAATCTTTGGCATCCCTCAGGACAGATGGGTCGATGGTGGTGCTCGCCAACGGCTTGTGCGAACAAAGGGTCGCAGCCATCTGCGGGCCCCAGCGTGTGATCGGCGCCATCGTCTCCTTTGGCGCCACCGTGAGGGGGCATAATCGTGTGGAGCGAACCTCATCTGGCGGTATCACCTTGGGACATATCGATGGGCCCAAAACCCCAAAACTCGACAGCTTGGCCACACTTTTGGCGGGTGTGGGCACCATCGTTATCACCGACAACCTTCAAGGTGCGCGCTTTAGCAAGCTTGCGCTCAACTGTGCTGTGACCGGGCTTGGTACCCTTACTGGGGCCACCCTAGGGCACTTGCTCACCAATGCAAACACCCGAAATTTGGCCTTGGACATCATGAAAGAGACTGTGGGCGTGAGCCAAGCGGCAGGGGTTAAACTCGAACCCATCGGCGGCACTTTTGACCTCAACTGGCTGGCAGACCCCAAGGCCAACGCCCGCGGACCCAGCCACTGGCTCAGACACCTGCTGCTGTTGATGGTGGGCTTCAAGTATCGAAAGCTACGCTCCAGCATGCTTCGAGCCATCGCCAAAGGCCGCGTCCCATCTGTGGATTTTGTGAACGGCGAGGTGGCCACTTTGGGCAGGCGCCATGATGTATCCGTCCCCTTAAACCGTGAGATCACATCGATGATCCACCGAATCGGAACAGGAAAACTCCAGCCAGACATCGGGCATTTGAACACCTTGCAAGCCATCCGCACCCATCGGGCTAAGGCTTCGTTGTGATGAACACCCTATCGATGCTGTTGCTAATCTTCGGTGCGGGCGGCGTGTTGCTCGGACTCGCTTGGTCGGCGATAGACGGCGCTACCCGGATCAATCTCAAACCGGCGATGGTCGGCATCGTGCTTTTAGGCTTGGGCGTCGGCATCCCAGTGGGCAGTCTTGGTGACACCAACAACCCACCACCGCCACCCGAACAGCCACCCGAACAGCCACCCCCAGGTCAGCACCCGGGCTCGCCCCCAGGTCAGCATCCGGGCTCGCCACCGGGCCAACACCCACCCCCTGGCTTTGGGTACAATCTTGGCCCGCAAGCCCAAGATCTCAGCCTAGACCTCGCCCCAAGCATCGTCACCCGCGCCCGTTTTGCCTGCCAAACCGACAGTGCAGGCAAAGGCTTATGTTGGGGCGAGCCCGTCCCCGTCCCTGAAGCACCGATCGCAAAGTTTGTCCTTGGCCGAGAACACGGATGTGCCCTGCTTCAAACCGGTGCACTGTCTTGTTGGGGAGAGGCACAGCTCGGGGCAAGCCGCCTTAGCGCACAGCGTTTTATCGATGTGGCCGCAAGCTTAGAGACCATCTGTGGCATCACGGCCCAAGGCGCTCTGCATTGTTTTGGAGCCGACGCCGGCATGCCAGAACCGGGTCTTCGGTTGACGGGTATTTGGGGTGGAGCCAGCCACTTTTGCGCCCTCACCGAGTCTGGCGGGGCACAGTGTTGGGGCGATAATTCCGAGGGTCAAAGTTCAGCGCCCAAAGATGTGGTTTTTGCTTCCTTGAGTGCTGGCCATTTTCACAGTTGTGGGCTGGATAACAGTGGCGAGGTCCACTGCTGGGGCCGCGAAACCGAGGGCCAGACCAGACCACCAACCCATCTGCGCCTAAACACAATTTCTACAGGCTGGGACCACAGCTGCGGCCTCGATGCTCAAGGTCAGGCCCACTGCTGGGGCTGCAAAGCCCGACATAACGACCTCTTGATCGGTGATGCTTGCTCCCCGCCGAAGGCATCTTTGACTGCCATCTCAGCAGGGGATCTGTGGCGGTCTTGCGCCATCACTGCGCAAGGAGAGACGGAATGTTGGGGCGGGATGACCCGTATCGGGGGGCCGTCATGACTGATGTCACCGCCCGCGAAAAAGCCCTGGCCTTGGTCTTCGCCTTGGTGTTGACCGCCACCTTGATCGAGCTCGGCTTTCGGGTATTCGGACCCGAATACCACAAGTTCAACAATATGCTGGCGGAATATCCGACCAATCCGCGAGGCTATTTTGACCTGATTCGCGCTGATGGTGGTGAGGATATCTACGGCATCCGCATGAACGCGGCCCAAGGCTTGGGTGGGCGAATTTCCGCCACAGCACCACGGGGTACCAAGGCCAGGATTTTAGGCCTCGGAGACTCTCAGGCCCAGGGCCAAGGGGTGCGTTTTGAAGACACCATGTACGCCCAACTCGCCGCCTTGATTGGCCAATCCCACCGTCCGACCACCATCAAGAATGTGGCCGTGAGCGGCTACGATTTGGATGAAATCTCCGCAAGATACGCTCTCGAAGCGCGAGACCCTGAGCAATACGACCTTGTGATCTACGCGATGGTCCTCGACGACTTCGGCCTTGAACGCACAGAGATAGATGGGCTGGATTTTATCCAGTTTCAACCTGGATATACCTACGATACATGGCGAGCACGAAGTGCGACTTATAACTTTTTTGCCCACATAAAAGAGCAGTGGGAACTCTCAGAAAAAACAACTCAATCCTATATAAACAGCTTTCAGGGGAGCAACCTTTCTGAGCGAGGTGACAAGCTCAACACCCTCGCAAAAGCGGTAAAAGCTGACGGTGCTGAGCTGGTGGTTGTGGTCTTGCCTTTGCTTTATGACTTCGAGCACTACCCTTTTACTGCAGTGCATGAAGCCTTGGCCCAGTTGAGCCAGAAAAATGACATCCAAATGGTCGATGCACTCGAGGCATTAAGGGCTCAAAAGGCCAAAGATTTATGGGTTCACCCCATTGACCATCACCCGAACGAAGTGGCCCATCGCCTGGTGGCACAGGCCGTTTACAGCCACCTATTGGATCAGGATTTACTCGGCCGGCCATCGAAATAGCAGCCTGTTCAAAAAATCAAACCCATATAGGGCCTTAAGAGGCTATAATCGCTCACACGGAGGGCTATTCCATGAGCCGATTCATCTTTAGTTTACTGTTCTTGCCTCTGGTTATCGCCTGTGATGGCAAGGTCGATGACACTGCGATCACGATTGACGCCGATGCCGATGCCGATGCCGATGCCGATGCCGATGCCGATGCAGATGCAGATGCAGATGCAGATGCAGATGCCGACTCAGATGCCGACTCAGACGCCGACTCAGACGCCGACTCAGACGCCGACTCAGACGCCGACTCAGATTCAGACTCAGACTCAGACTCA
>DBIS01000043.1 GCA_002296975.1 Deltaproteobacteria bacterium UBA796
GGCGTGGTCTATTTATCGGTCGGGATGGCCTTCGTCGGCTTTTCTCCGATGGAGCCCTTCGCCTTCGGCATGCTCCTCTTGAGCGGCATTATCTCCATAGCCATTGGCGACACGCTATTTTTCATGGCTTTGGTTCGGCTCGAACCCAGACGCTGTGTACTCCTCGCCACTGTCGGCCACGCGATGACCATTGGCATCGCCATGACCGTTTTGGGAGAACGCCCCTCGCTGCTGACTTTTATCGGAATCGCCGCCATTATCGCCGGGGTCAGCTGGGTCATGCTCGAAACTGCCCAAAACGAGGGCGAAAATACCAAAACAGGGGTGTGGCTAGGCCTGGGCGCTGCCGCTTGCATGTCGATTGGCATCATCACCGCCAAAATTGGGGTGGGCAGTGTAGACCCACTCCAAGCGACCTGGGTTCGCATGGTCGCCGGCGTGGTAGGCCTTTCACTCGCTGGACTGTTCACAGGTCACCTGGGCACTTGGCTGCAGGTGCTCAGAAAGCCGAATTTTTTAAGGAAACTGGCCATCGCCGATGTGGCGATAATCGGGGGCGGTTTTTACCTCAGTATGCTGGCCTTATCGCTTACAGATGCATCGATTGTGAGCGTATTGGGTGCCACCGAGCCCATCTTCATCTTGCCCTTGGCTGCGTGGATGAGCCATGAAAAACTGACCAAACGCTCCATCCTTGGCGCCATTGTGGCCACCGTCGGTGTTGCTTGCATCATGATCCCCGCCTAAACTCTAGTCCCATGAACACCCGAAAGCTCAACACCCTCAAGGCCATCGGCCAGTCCCGTATAGATGATTTGCACAAGCTACAAAATCTGGGCTTGATTTCTGCGACAGGACAATTCTTTCCTGCCGGTATTCACTATCCACCAATCACGATGTACCCAGACGATTCTCCTGAATCGTTTTTTGAAGGCTACACCGCCCCAGAGGACGAGGGCTTTGTTGTTTATGTGCACATCCCGTACTGTGCCCGACGCTGTGTTTTTTGCCATTACCCGATCGTTACGGGTGCAGGCGAAGATGAAATGGCTCAATATGTTGAGTTGCTCGGCACCGAATTAAAGCTTTGGAAACAGCGGTTGGGCGTCGACAAAATCAAAGCAAAAAGCGTCCTGATTGCAGGTGGCACACCCAGCTTTTTGAACCCAAAGACCTTTGAACGCTTTCATAAAATCTTCGCAGACAATGTTGATATGTCCGGCTGCTCGCAGGTCACCTATGACGTTCACCCTCAGGACTTATTGGGCCAAGATGGGCGCGAACGCATCAAAATGATGGCTGACTTTGGTTCGGACCGGGTGACGATGGGGCTTCAGTCTCTGGATGACGCCACTTTGTCCGCCATGAATCGCGGCCACACTGCAGCCCAAGCCCAAGAGGCCATCGACGCCATGCATGCCGGAGGTATCGACGATGTATGTATCGAATTTATCTTTGGCTACCCCGAGCAAGGCTTTGAGCAATGGGTCGATACCATCGAAAAAGCAATCGCGACTGGGGTCCAAGAAATTCAACTGTATCGCCTCAAAATCGAGGCCTACGGCGATGACCCTGGCCCGATCGAGCGACTGTGGGCCAAACACCCAGAGCGCTTTCCATCGACAGAGGAGAGCATTATTCAAAAGGCTGCAGCGGCGGCGTTGCTGGCCGAACACGGCTACCACGAAAATCTCACCCGCGTGTTCACCCGCAAGCCCTCATCCATCTCCCATTATGCCACCGACCAATGCTGCCAATTACTGGACTGCATCGGTATCGGCCAAAGCGCATTTTCGAGTTTAAGAGACCGCTTTTCGATCAACACACCAAACTTGAGTGAGTGGTTCGAGCGCGTCTCGTCGGGGCGGCTTCCACTCACCCGAGGGTTGGTGCGAGATTTGGACCAAAACACCCGCTGGCATTTACAGTTGCCCTTGAAAAACAGCCGGGTAAACAAAGCGCTATTCAAGGCACGCACAGGCCAAGACGCGGCGCTTATCTTCCGCACCCAGTTGGACGCCCTCTCAGAACATGGCCTGCTCACCGAAGATGAGCACCAGATTCAACTCACCAGCTTGGGGCGCTTTTTCGCCGACGAGGTGGTGACCCAGTTTCATCATCCTGAGTTTATGCCTTGGCCCCAAAGCGACTACGCCAAAGGCCCGCTCTCGGTGGCGCAAGGAGATTTGGGTTTGTCCGGCCCAGTTTTAAATGCCCCGACCGTGGCCGCATCATGCCCTTTGCGCGCACCAGACCGGGTTTGGCCTTAATCTAGAGGCCACCACAGTTCAGTCGGCCTTCATCACCTGACGCACACGGCGAGCCACCCGCGGTAACAGTAAAAAAGCGGGTAAGGCGAGCAAAAATGTGAAGCCAAAATAGGCCGAAAAACCCCATCGCTCAACCAGCCAGCCCGAGGGGGCACCCGCTAAATTTCTGGCGACCACCGACAAGGCCGTCAGCACGGCAAAGCGGGTCGCTGCTTGTTTGGCCTCACAAATGCGCATTAAAAAGGCCAAAAATGCGGCCACGCCCAGGCCGGAGCAAAAGCTCTCCAACATCGACGCTCCATAGACCATGCCTCTTGTGGGCATCATCGCCGCAGCCATATAGCCAAGATTTGAGAGCGCTTGTGCGGCGCCTAAAATCCACAAGGCTTTGAACAGACCCCAGCGGGTAGCCAGCTCGCCCCCAGCCAAGGCACCCGCCACGGTCAAACCCGCGCCAAGGGTGATGGACACCAATCCCAACTCAGCCACGCCCAGCCCGGCCTCGGTGAGCCAAAAAGCCTTGACCATGGGGGCCATTGCCGCATCACCGATTTTGAACAACAGCACAAACAAGAACAAGGCCCATGAGCCAGGCTGACTGAGCCAAGCCCACAGTTCTGCCCACCATACCGAGGCTTCTGTCCGCACCACCGCCACTGGCGCTAAGGAGGCGGTCCAGACCGCGAGGGCCAAAGTAAGCATCCCCACCACAGCAAAAATTAGCCGCCAGTCCACCACGGCTGCAGCGGCGACCGCACCACCACCGGTGACCAACATCGCTGCACGATATGCCGCAACCCGCACCCCGTTGACCCGTCCGTGCAGGGCTGACGGGACCACCGTTGCGGTGTAGCCATCGATGGCGACATCAGCGGTGGCGCTCGCTGTGGTGAGCACCCCCAACATGGCCCAAACCGGGAGCCCTTGAGGCAACCATGGCAGAGCAAGGGTGACCAAACCCACAGCAGCCAATGCCGCAGATATCCACCGAGCCGCCGTACCATATCGGTCAACCAAAGGAGACCACAGGGCCTTAAAAGTCCACGGCATGGCCAACAAGCTCACCAGTCCAAGCTCGGTCAGCGACACAGCGTGGGCCTTGAGCAGCCACACCGCCACCAACTCATGGAAGATGCCCGCCGGCGTACCTTCAGCCAGGTACAAACCGCCGACCATCCACATCAGGTTGCGTTGATGAGGGGGGGTCATGGGCACAGACCTA
>DBIS01000039.1 GCA_002296975.1 Deltaproteobacteria bacterium UBA796
GTCTCACTGGTGTCAAAGATGCCATCACCGTTTACGTCACCATAGCCTCGAATCTTATTGAACCCGTAGGCAAACCGAACGAAACTGTTCCATCCCATCCCGTCACGGAACACGCTCGCAACCCGGATTTCGGCGAAGGCGTCGTAGAGCATGTGATTGCCATTTTTATAGGCCTTGTCGATGAAGGGAATCTCCCGTTCGATATCGGCAGGGTCATAGGCGATCCGGTCATCATATTGACTTCGGTAAGACTTTGATTCATCTTCTGGCGGCCGGTATGACCACATATTTCCGGCGGTTCCGCCAAACTGCATCCAAATACCCTGGGTGGTGATTGGACCCCAGCGGTTGTAGGTGTATCGGTTGAGTGGGAAACGATAGGCCACATTAAAAATGGCCATGGTCTCACCCGACAGGCTCCAGCCTGGATACCCAGCGAACTGTGTGTTGGGCTGCACCGAAGAGTAGCCCACGTAGGCCGGATGAAGACCACCCGCGCGAAACTCGTCGTTCACATCAACATTGCGGTCCACCGCGCCAAACTGGAAGTCCAACTGGAATGTGTGGCTGCCAACGCCCTTGGCTTTCTCCAAAAATGGAATGCCAAAAGTTGGAACGCTCAACAACTCGGTCCAACGCCCTTCGTACTTATTGTATTGATAGGCATCCAAGACCTCACCGTCATCGATAGAGACGCCGCCAAAGGTTGGATAGGTAATATTTGTCCAGCCGTGTTCCCAGCTTCCTGCAATGCTTCGGCCACTGGACGGGTTTGGACCCCGACCGCCCCGAGCATTCTCGAAGTTGAAGAAGGCCGACCCCGAGTATGCGTGCATATAGGGCTCGTACACAGGGTCTGTGGTGCCCTTCACTTTGTAGTTCATCCAAGAACCAATCGCGCCAACCATGAAGTTGTCATTCATCTGCAGAAAGCCGCCGCCAAATATCTGGTTTTGCTGGCTGGATGATTTCAACTCAAAAACCGACTGATCCGCGGTTGTGTCGGGGTTTCCGTCCTCGTCCAGCAGATAGCCTCGATTGCTCTTTCCACGGTAATGCAAAGCACCCAAAGTAAGCGTTGGGTACCAGCCTTGGTAGAAGTAGCGGCCGGTCACGTAGGTGTCTTCGCCCAGCATGCCCTGAACAAAACCCACATGCTTTTCGACGTAGTCTTGAACGTAAACCTGTCCACCTGCAGAGATGGCCAAATCTGCGCGGCCATCATTTTCAAGCCTAAACATGGGTATGCCTGAAGGTGACATGACGGCTTTATGGGCCCGATAAGGCTTGGTCATGGCGGCGAAATAGGTCAGGTCCTCTTCAAAGCCCATCCCATCGGCCACTTGGTCGGTGTCAAAGTCTGTGTTGAAGTGGTGACTCGCTGGCTTGTTAAGAAATTCATCTTCCGCCAATCCCATGAGCTTCCAGCCAAAGGCCGTGTAGTACATGTAAATTAAGTTGCCATCGGCGGTAATTTGGGGTGACTGTGCCCCTCCGATCACATTGGTCAACTGCTTAAACTCACCGTTTTGTGGGTCGTAGCTGAAGATGTTGAAGATGCCTGTGGGGTCTGCTGAGAAGTAAATTTTACCGTCAACCGCAGACCAGTGAGCGTCGAGCTCTTCCCAAGCGTCCACCATAATGGGCCGCAAATCAGAACCATTCTTGTTCATGATGTACAGGTTCTGTTGGTAGTTACGGAAAATCCCAAGCACCAACTGCTGGCCATCGGGTGACCAATCAACCACCTGCAACCAGGTTCCGTCCTTGTATTGGGTCAGGCTCTTTTTATCAGAACCATCAAGCTTGATGGTGGTGAGGTTGAGTGTGCCATCGGTGTATTCGAAATACGCGAGGGTTTCGCCATCGGGGGCCATGGCGGGATCAGACCCACGCTCAGTGTTGGGAATCTGCCTGAATGTCCCCTTTTCATGCTTAACCGACGCGCGATTGGGCTTGAACCACTTGCCTGGTCGCTTTGGCGCGATGGTCTTGACGACACGATTTCCGTAATCCATATCCCGACTGGGCAATTCGAAGTGCCACAGCTTTTTCCAGTTGTAACCTTCGATGTCGTCATGAATACCGAGCTTGGTCAACACATTTTGGCGGTGATGGTTTTCGCGCCCCGTCAGGACAATCGCATCTTTACCAGGTACAAAATCCCAACCATGTTCAAAGTCGGCAAGAATGCCCGTCTTGTTGAATGCCGCGTTGGCAAGCCGAGCACCGTCCTTGGGACCCTCTCCGCTGAAATTCCAGAAGTTACGGTCGTCCCCTTCCATAATCCGAACCATAGAGCGGTTGAGCACCCCTACCCAGCGCCCATCACCAGAGGTGCGGGGCTCGTATTGGTAGTTCCCTGAGCGTTCGCGGTCTTTTTCTTGTTGCCATTTGGGTTGAGACTCAAACTCATCCCGAGCGCTCGGGTCGGAAAAATTGGTCTCCATGGGGCCGGCACCCAGCTCGTGGCCCACAACCTCACCTTCAGCTTTTACTGTGGCGTATTGCATTTGGTAACGCTCGGTGATGTACTCCACCCAGTCGTCATACAACGCCTCTGCGGTAATCCCAAGCACATCTTCGACCACGTTGACCCACTCAAAGCGCCAACGGCGTCCGTGCTCTATGGCAAAGCGTGCATATGTGTCGTCTCCAAAGCGCTGACGAAGGTACAAACCAAAGTTGTACCCTTGCTGATAGTAGCGCTCTGAGTCGCCCCAGCCCCACTTTCCGAAACGTGCGTGCCATTCGTCATAAGTGAGCAGACGGTCCTGCAGTACTGTCATGCGGATGTTCTGGTCACGGCTGGTGGTCCACCAGTTGTAGCCCGTGTTGTCAGACCAGTACTCAGCCCCACCCTCAGTCCAAAAGACAGAGTCGCCATCGGCTAAAATGACCTCGGCACCCACAGCGACAGAGCGTTGGCCGGTCACATCGTTGTTGATACCATTTTGGTACAAACCACCGAGCATCACGCCCTGGATACCTTCTGACATAGCGGCGTTCGCCTTGAGCGATACCACATGGGCAAATTCATGGACGAACACATCCGAGAACCACTCCATCCGCCCACGACCCCGGTAAAAAATACCACCTGGGTTGGCAGAAATCTCAACCCAATCCCATGATGGAATCGTGAAGCCAGTCAGTTCATCACCTTGGTTTAGGACAACAACGTGCACTTTTTCAGTCAAGAAGTAGTTGAACTGGGCGCACATTTTTGGCCAGACTTCTTCTGCAGCCTTTGCCATCTTTCGCGCGGACCACTCACCGGTCAAAGCATGGGGGTTGCCCTCGGCTTTGGCCACCCTGCTCACAGGATAATGGACCATATAATGGTCGGTCTCAATGGTGTACCAATCCAAGTCTGGATGGTTGTAGGCAAAGCTGAACTTGGCATGTGCACTACCTGAAAAGGCGGCGACACATATCAAGGCTGTCCCCAGGACAAATGAAGCAAAGCGGCGAAGCGTGGTGGCGTTCTTCATCATCAATACCGAAGTTCAATTGAAGCGGAATAAGTCGTTCCGCGGGTGGGGTGAATCTGCTCGAGCGGGAAGAACTGAAGGTCCTCCCCTTTCAGAGACTGCCGAACATCAAAACACACATCGACACCACGGCTGAGGTTGGCGACCACGCCGATTGACGCGTCCATGGCTGCCCCATCTGACCCTTCGACCGGAATCAAGTTGGCATCACCCAAAAGGGTGTCCGAGGCCGTACCAATTCGGGTCTCCATTCGGTTTTGGATATACCAGGTGTTGTGCAGCGCGAGCGGGCCGACCTGGACCATAAAGTCCACATCATAGTCAACCAAGTCACCGGGCTTAATGCGCGCTTGAAACTGGTGAAACTCCGTCTCGATCATGTAGCCGACCGCAGCCGAAAACCGATGGGTATATTTGGCGCCAACCGTCATGGCAAAAGGCCCGACCTGGCGCTTTCCTCTCAGGCCAACGCCCATGTCTGGGGTGCCTGTGCTCATCACGATATTGTTGAACGTGTTTGGCCCACCGATAAAGTTTCCGGGTGAATCATCACCTGCTGGCGCTTTGTAAAAGACCTCAGCGATGACCGATGTGGTGGGTGCTGATGACCGGTAAAGCTCGAGCCGATAGCCGAAGGAGGGATCGCCTAAACCATAAGATGATGTATCAGTGCCAAGCCGGTCGTTGGTTAGTCGCGCATAATGCATGGGAATTCGCCACCACAACTCTGCTCGGCGAGCCAGGCCAAAGCGAACCGTCAAAGATTGGGTAGAATAAGCCCACCGCGCATCTTCGAAGCTTTGGGCTTTGCCATCTTCATCCCAATATCCGTCGGTGATCTTTTGCTCATGGCCAATCGCGGCCTCGAGCCAGCCTTTACCGATAAGTAATGGCCGCTCAACCTCGCGGGCGGCCAAAGCGTCGCGCATGGTCTTGGCCTCAAAACCTCCCGCAAAGGCGGTGCCACCCAGCAAAGTCGCGAGTAGGCAGGGAATTGAGCGGTGCATAAACGTACCTCTATCGAAGAAAACAGGGTGTGCTATGTTTCCCGCTATACGGCTCATGTCAAGTACCTGAGCGCACTTCGTTTGCCTCGGTGACGGTGGTGCAAACTCGTTTGACCCACGCTATTCCAGAGGCTAATCCGCCCAGCAGTAAAAAGGGTGGACCTGATGACTCAAAATCCAAGCACGATCGGCCTCATGTTGGCGCTGCTCAGCGGCTGTATTCTGCCTCAGGCCAAAAGTGGGTCCGAGCCTGCGATTGTCGGCCAAGACATTCGGCTTACCATCCTCCACACATCCGATGTTCATAGCCGCCTGCTGCCTTATCACTTCGAACCCTCATACACCGATTCAACCGTTCTGGGTCTGCCCAAGCAATCATCTGAAGACTGCCAAAGCGAATACTGTGACCACAACCCCTATATATATGGTGGCATCGGTCGTATCGGGGCCATTTTGGACGAGGAGCGCGCCAAAGCCGGACGCGTCCTTCATCTCGATTCGGGCGACAGCTTTCAGGGTGCATTAATTTTCAATGAGTTCGATGGTGAAGCCGAGATGCGGCTGATGACAGAGATCGGTCTAGATGCAGCCGTGGTCGCCAATCACGAATTCGATAAAGGTGCGGCCAACCTGGCCAAGCAGTACGGCAGTTGGGGTGGATTTGACCTTCTCGCTGGCAACTATGACTTCGAGGATTCGGACCTTCCCTGGGCGCCAGCCTTAGACAAAATGGTATTGCCCAGCCGGCTTTATGATTTGGACGGCCTCCGAGTTGGTGTGATCGGCCTTGGGAATGTGTCTTCTCTAAACTCGATCTATGACGAGTCCAACTCCATGGGCATCAAAGTCATCGAGCCTGAGGAGGTACTCAACCGGGAGTCTGCGCTCCTCCGTACCCAAGGTGCCGACATTGTCATCGCCCTGTCCCATATGGGATTGCATGAGGACATCCATCATGCCAAAACCATTGAGGGAGTCGACATATACATCGGCGGGCACCACCATATTGCCACCCGCCCACCGATCGTTGTCACCAATGAAAAGACAGGAAGAATCGTCCCAATCGTGCACTCTGGTGCCTTCTCCAAGTTTGTGGGTCGGGTCGACTTTGTCATTCGGGACGGTGTGATTCAGAGTTTTGAGCACACCCTCCGCCCTGTTTATAACTATCCAGGAGAGGACGGCATTTTCGTGCTGCCTCGTAAACCAGAGGTGGTGGACATTCTCGAAGAGTACGAGGAAGCCTTGGCGACCCAATACAATACGAGTCAGGTCATCGGGTACGCGGGCGAGACCCTTCGTCGCTATTCAGTCACCGGCGGTGACAGCATGCTCGGGAACTTCACCGCAGAGGCCATGCGCTTTTATCCTGGGGTAGAAACTGAAATCGCGCTCACCAACACCATGGGTATTCGTTCGGACATCCCAGCTGGCGAGATCACGGTGGACGCCCTCTTCAGCGCGATGCCCTTCGACAACACCATCACGACGATGTTCTTGTCAGGGCGAGAGATTCAGGAGGTTCTGGACTTTGTGTCCAGCCGCTCCACCGACCGGGGCTGCTCAAGCCAGGCACAGGTGGCCGGCATCTCGTTTGCGATGGTTTGCGACCCGGACAATCCCCGGGCTGAAGACATTTTCATCAACGGCATCAAACTCGACCCTGATGGTACTTATGAGTTGGCCACCAATAACTACATCGCGCACGGTGGTTCAGGGTTTGAGGTTTTGGAGCGGAATACCACCCAGGTGGACACCGGAATCTCAATCCGTGATGTGGTGATGAGCGCGTTCATTCAGTACCACACGCTGCCTCAACCAGAGGCCGGTGTGTGCGTGGAAGACCAACGCATCGAGACGCGGAAATGACGATGAATATACTCTTTTGGTTAATGACGAGCTGCGCCACCCCTGAACGGGAGATTGAACGCTTTGAGCCGACATTCTTCGAAGTCACCGGGGTTTCCGAGGACCTAGAACCATCGTCAGACACTGGCGGCGAGGCCCAAGGCGAAAAAATCCTAGAATACTCAAACGCCGAACGTACGGTGGTTGTGACGGGTGCCACCCTGGATAGAGAGGCTCAACCCTATGATTATAATGGGCGCGTGAAGGTCTCCATTCGGCCCGGCGTCATTTCATCCATCCTTGGGGGCACCTCAGAAGAGGATCCCTGGGGCAAGAAGCATTGGTATGTTCAAGCGGTTGATGGCCAAGTCACCACCACCGTGACATACGCCTCGGCATTTGGCCAAACTCGAGTTTGGTTGACCGCCGCTGCCGACCCAGGAGAGACTGCCTCGGGTCATGCTACCGGCGTCACAGAGACCATCCCCATCCAGTTGCCAACGATTCCGCAAATGCAGGACGTCAGCCAAATGGACGTCAAAAACCCGCACGCGACCAGCCCTTTGTTCGGCGAGTTCGTCACCATCCGTACAGAAGACCGCCAGGTGGTCGTCACCGAGGTGGGTGCGAAGGGTTTTTGGGTTTCTGATCTGGGGGGAATCGACGAAACACCTGCAGCGGTGGCCGGCGAGTACCGCGGCCTCTTTGTCTACTCCTTCAACAAACCAGAGGGCGTGGCTGTGGGAGATCGTCTTGGTCTACTCGGCGGTGGGGTACAAGAATATGTTGGGGTAACCCAACTCTCCTTCCCCCTATACGAGCCCATTGAAGGCGAAACACTGCCGGTACCCGCCGCTGCCGTTTTACCGCCAGAATCTGCCTGCGAGGGTTCAAGCCCTGCCAACGACTACCTAGAGGCATTCGAGTCGAGCCTGGTCACAATTGAACTGGCGACGATTCCAGCCAACTTTCAGTCGACCGCCTCTGGTGAAGATGCCCACAGCGCCTTCGAGACCTATGACAAATACTGGCAGTGGCCAATAAAGCTGGATAGCGGCTGCGAGTTGATGGTCATCTCCAACATTGCCGTCCCTGGGTACGACCCAACAGCCCACGCGGGTGAAACCATCGGCCCGATCACCGGCCTCCTCAGCTACGTCCAAGTCTCTGGAGACCCATGGATTTTACTGGTTCGGGGCCCAGACGACATGCCATTCATCGACGCCACGACTGAAGAAAATGAAGAAGAAGCCACCGATCCGGCAGGTCCAACCTGGCCTCTAGAGTATGGCGACACCCACCCAACCTCTCTTTGTGAACACGACCACGTGGGCGATCATTTGCGCCCTACCAAGGACTAAATCATGGTTTTATTACTCGCTCTTTCCAGCCTCGTTCACGCGGGTGAGTTCATGGATGTTTGGGTCACCTCAGCCTTTGAGGACACCAACATCAATGCCGGCCCAGAGGCGTCCAGCCCCTCAGCCAACTTCGTTCAACGGGGTAACCGCGCTTTTTTCGAAGACTATGAGAGCCGCTCAAGCGATGACATCTCTCGCGCTCAATTGGTGCTCTTTCGCCGGGATGAAGGAAACTGGGCTGGGTGGTCCACCGAGGCAGCCTTCGTCTTGCGGTACACACCCTACCTCAACCCGGATCAAACCGAGCCTGGCACCTCACTTGAAGACGACGGCTCATATGTCCGAATCATCAAGGCCCTGCCAGGGACCGACCACACGGTTTCCCTGACTGGATACGCAGTCGACTCCGGCCGATTCCGGCTTGGCTACTCCTACGACCTGACCTGGGGCGGAAAAGAGATTCACAGCTTCACCACGGGCGCAGCACCCGGTGTGCGTGTTCAGTGGCAACAGGGTGGAAACTACGCTTTTGGTGGCGTCAAGACCGCTGTTGGGGACTATGTAGACCCCGAAACCCGGCTGAAGCGCAACCAAGCTTATTATGGATTTTTGGTCGGTGGCGGAATCCAGCCCACTGACAACCTCAAGCTAGAGGCCGGCGCTGGCTCTTTTGAGCAAGGGCAAATCCAGAATGTAGACTTCACCACATCGACCCTGTACGGCGAGCTCATCAAAGCCTTCGGCTATTCAGGGCAAATCGCTTGGCGGTCCACCGATGCGATCGATTGGATCGAGTCTGCCGACCTAAAGCTCTACAAGAACTCACCTGAATTCGTGAAAGATAGCTATATCTCCCACCGCCAAATCGATGGTGTCGGCGTGCTGGTTCAGGCTGAAATTGACCGTCTTAGCCACAACCTACTCGACCCGGTCAACGGGGACTCTACAGTCATCGAGACGGGAACTGCTGGTGACCTTCAAACCTTGTTCGTCGTCGACTCCACCACCATTGGCGTGGATATTGTCTACAAGGACTTGGCCTACATCCTGTTCAATGTGCCTGGACTCGCCTCGGGTGTCGCCATGAATCCAACGATGGACCAAACCCCACAATTGTACGGTCGCCTCAAAGCCTCTCACTATTTTGAGAGCGCACACATCGCCCCAAGCGTTGGTGTGGGCATGATGCAACCCGCCACATATTCAACCTCTGGCGGCACTTTCGTCCAATACAGTGAGCGGGACAAAGAGCAGGTGCCTCGGGGCCAAGAACCAGCCCCGATCCTGTCTGGCCTGGTCGGCGTTCAGGTCGACATGTCCAAATCAGTGGTGATAGTGGCCGAAGCCCTGTACACCGTCGACAACAACCAGTCTGAGTACGTCAAGACCGAGAAACACCCAAAAGGCGACAGGGTATTGGCACCTTACGAGGAACGCGCAGTGCTCGGCATGAACGTGATCATGCGCGCTAGATTTTAATGATGGCGCCTTAGCGGCGTATGCCGGTCGCTCGGAAAGTTTCGTTATTTCGAACACGCCGGGTGACCGATACACTGCCATAGCCGTCGTTAGCGAGCATTCTCTCCAAGGCCTCACCGGTAAACCAATGGTGTACGGGTATCCTGAGCCGGTCGTAAACATCGGCGACGACCACATCAAAGGCCCAACGATGGTGGTCATGCACCGGTAAATGACGGACAAGATCACCGGCCACGGGCACATAGCGAAGCAGCTTGTATGGCGTGTGGCTGAACAGCCTCAAGGCTCTGGCGATGCCCGTACAGACCTGTTCCAAGTCCTTAGCCGGCATATTTTTGCTTATGTCTCGGACAAGCCTGCTGGCCAAACCTGTCATGCCTTGGCGCGGGCCATAGACCCACAAACTAAGGCGCCCCCCTGGCCTGACCGTTTGGCCGATGGCTTTAAATGCGGTGTGCGGGTCCTCAAGGTGGTGGAGCACCCCAAAGCAATAGCTCAGATCGAAAGTTGCATCTCGAAACGGTGGCCTGCAAATATCGGCTTGGACAATATGGGCCCGAGATAAATGTCCGGCATTTCGGAATGCAGCATCGACGGCTTCGGCGCTGGAATCGATTCCGACCACCTCAGCGCCATACCGAGCAGCGAAAAACAAGTGACGCCCAAAGCCACAGCCTGCATCGAGGACCACTTTTCCAAGAAAATCGGATGGTGCCAAGGGTGAAGCCAGATCCTGGAAGTTTTGCTCCCATTCCCGCCTGGATGGGTCGACCTGGGTGTGAGCATGTTTGGTGGATGGCCCTTTTTGGGCGCCGGTCAGCATCATCCGAGGCACACCGCCCTTAATCGCGAAGACACTGCCGCAGCCTCCACAGTACAGCTCACCCTCCATCACTTCCTGCTCCTTACGATGATCCAGATCTACCCCTGGGGGCGTGTCCCCGTCTTCGAAGTGACCGACAAATACATCCGAGCTTCGGGTTTTGACCGTCTCAAGCCGAAGATCAGGAAAACGGCACCCCGGACAAACCAGCCACGATAAAAGCCTGTATTTCACGTGTTTGGGCTCCTTTGCTACCAACGGCAACACAATCTTGGATTTTTAGCCAAAACAACCTGCGTGGGGCTCCACAATGCCATACGCGGTAGGTGCTGTACTGAAAAGTACTGCAATTTTCATTTAACGAACACACACCTTCGCCCTTCCCAGACTCTGGTGTAGGGCGCTCGGTAGTAGAAGGTCTCAATGGCGACAAATGTCGAGACCGTCGACAGCGTAGTCCTCCGCTTTGCAGGGGATTCTGGCGACGGAATGCAGCTCACCGGTACCCAATTCACCAACACCTCAGCCCTACAGGGGAACGACCTTTCCACGTTCCCTGATTTCCCGGCTGAGATTCGCGCGCCTGCAGGAACGGTCGCCGGTGTCTCGGGGTTTCAGCTTCACTTCTCATCCAATGAGATTCGCACACCGGGTGATGCTCCAAATGTTTTGGTGGCGATGAACCCCGCTGCACTCAAGGCCAATATCGGAGATCTGAAAACCGGTGGTATGGTGATCGTTAACACTGACAAGTTCAGCGAACGTGATCTTGAGAAGGCGGAATACGAAGAAAACCCCTTAGAGAACGGAAGCTTAGAGGGATTTCAAGTCGTTGAGGTTGCCTTGAGTACCCTCACCAAGCGAAGCGTCGAAGAGCTCGGGCTAAACAACAAAGAGTCTGACCGCTGTAAAAACTTTTTTGCCCTTGGCATGACCTACTGGCTCTACAACAGAGACATGTCCGTGACCCAAACCTGGATCAAGGGCAAGTTTAAGGCGCCCTACGACCAAGCCAACCTCAAGGCTTTGCAAGCGGGTTGGAACTTTGCGGACACCATGGAGTTGTTCCACAGCTCTTACGAAGTTCCAGCTGCCAAACTCAAGCCCGGCACCTACAAAAACATCACAGGTAGCATGGCTTTGTCCCTCGGCCTGGTGGCTGCGGGCAGTTTGGCTAAACGGCAATTATTCTTGGGCGCCTATCCCATCACGCCAGCTTCAGATGTGTTGCATCACCTCTCAAAGTTCAAAGACTTTGGGGTGGTCACCTTCCAAGCCGAAGATGAGATCGCCGCCATATGTGCGAGCATCGGCGCAGCTTTTGGTGGCTCCATTGCCATTACGTCTACATCCGGCCCTGGTGTCGCACTAAAGGGCGAGGCCCTCGGCTTGGCCGTCATCACGGAGCTGCCACTGGTGCTCATCAACGTGCAACGCGGCGGCCCTTCTACCGGGCTTCCCACCAAAACTGAGCAATCCGACCTCAACATCGCTTTGTTTGGCCGGCATGGTGAGTGTCCTAACCCCGTGCTCGCCGCTGCAACCCCCTCCGATTGTTTCGAGGTCGCGCTCGAGGCGGTGCGCATCGCTGTTAAGTACCGGATGCCGGTCATGCTGTTGACTGATGGATACCTGGCTAACGGCGCGGAGCCTTGGTGCTTGCCTGAACTCGACAGCCTCAAGCCCATCGACTGCAACATCGCAACAGAGGACATCGCAGATGGCTTTCGGCCTTACGACCGGGACCCTGAAACCCTCGCCCGCCACTGGGCAATCCCAGGGACCAAGGGCCTTGAGCACCGTATCGGCGGCCTTGAGAAAGAGGATGGCACGGGAAATGTGTCCTACGACCCTGGCAACCATGAGCATATGTCCAATTTGCGCGCCGAGAAAATTCAACGCATTCAGGCAGACGTTCCGGATGTTGAGGTTTACGGTGACACCGATGGTGTCGGCCTCATTTCATGGGGATCGACCTTTGGCTCTGTCCGGACCGCAGTCGATGCAGCCAGGGCTGAAGGCATGAAGGTCGGCCACGTGCACCTTCGCTGGCTGAGCCCCCTCCCCGCCAACCTAGAGCAAACCATCAACGGCTTTGCAAAGGCTGGCGTCGCAGAATTGAACCTCGGCCAACTTCACCGCTATTTGAGCAGTGAGTACCTGATTGACATGGCCTCGATCACCAAGATCCAGGGTCAACCATTTAAGTCCAGCGAGCTCATCGCTGAAATCAAAAAGCTCAGCTAAACGGAGTCACACATGTCCACCAACGAAGAAGCCGTGACCTACAAAAAGAAAGACTTCATGTCGGATCAGATGATCCGCTGGTGCCCAGGGTGTGGTGATTACTCCATCCTCAGCCAGGTCCAAACCGTCTTCGCCGGATTGGGAATCCCCAAGGAAAAGTTCGCAGTTATCAGCGGAATCGGCTGCTCAAGCCGCTTTCCTTACTACATGAACACCTACGGCTTTCATACCATTCACGGCCGCGCCCCCGCCTTCGCGACCGGACTCAAGTTGGCCAATCCGGATTTGAGCGTGTGGATGATTACTGGCGACGGAGACTCCCTCTCCATCGGTGGAAACCACTTCATTCACATCCTGCGTCGAAATGTAGATATCCAACTGTTGATGTTCAACAACCGAATCTACGGACTTACCAAGGGTCAATACTCCCCCACATCTGAAATTGGGAAAAAGACCAAGTCAACCCCCATGGGCTCACTTGACCACCCATTCGAGCCTTGTGCAGTCGCTTTGGGTGCCGACGCCAGTTTTGTGGCCCGGACGGTCGATATCTTTGTGAAGGACCTGCGCGGGGTCATCCAGGATGCTGCGGACCATCGCGGCACCTCCTTCGTCGAGATTTTCCAGAACTGCAATATCTTCAACGATGGCGCTTTCAACGATGTCACAGATCGCAAGACAAGGGACGAGACAGTCGTTTTCGTTAAACATGGCGAGCCACTGATTTTTGGGTCCAAGGATGGCCCAAGGAAAGGCCTGCGTGTCGACAAACAATTCAGGCTTGAGGTGGTCGAGGATGTTGATCCTGAAAACCCAGGTGATGAAATTTTGGTCCACGACGAGACCAACCCAGTTTTGGCCAACCTTCTGGCTCGCATGCGTCCGCCATACCCAGTCGCCATGGGCGTCATCTTTCGGGTGAAAAGGGCGACATACGATGGTGGTGTGGCCGAGCAAATCAAGACTGCTCAACAGGTTCCTCTGGCCGGCGACCTAACAAAGGCCATTTACGGCGGAAACACTTGGGTGGTCGATTAGACCGTGCCAAGACCCATTGCCCAAATGAATGCGCCCAGTGATCTCCTGGGCGTTTTCTGTGATATCGATGACACTTTGACCATCGAGGGACGATTGGTCCCAGAGGTGCTCAGCCTGATGGCGTCAGCACAAAATCGGGGGCTAAAAATTGTCCCCATCACGGGGCGTCCTGGCGGATGGGCAGACCACATTGCACGTGCTTGGCCCGTTGATGGCATCGTCGGCGAAAATGGTGGTCTTTGGTTTTGGCTCGATGGGCAGTCACTCCAACGGCGCTTCATCCAATCAGCACCTGTACGCTCGCAAAATAAAGCACGCCTCGCCCTCCTCGCGCAAAAAATACTCGACGCCGTCCCAGGCTGTGCTTTGGCTTCAGACCAACCCTACCGAGAGCTAGACCTGGCGATAGATTTTTGCGAAGACGTTCCGGCCCTTAAACCCGAGGCCATCGACAAAATCGTTTCCATCTTCGATTCCGTTCAGGCGACTTCAAAGGTGTCCAGCATTCATGTGAATGGGTGGTTTGGCGAGTTCGATAAGCTCGAAGGGGTCCGACGTTTCCATTTGGACCGATACGGCAGCGCACTCGACCCCAGCCGGTGGGCTTTTTTTGGCGACTCTGCCAATGATGAACCGATGTTTGAGGCCTTTGAGCACAGCATCGGCGTGGCCAATGTTGAGGCCTTCCTGGGTCGAATGGACCATCATCCGCGCTGGATTACCAAGGCCAACGGCGGACACGGGTTTATCGAAGGCATGACCAAGCTTTTCCCTGGGATTTAGACCACTCGATAGGGAAGCGTTTGGCCAGACACGAAAGCGGTCACAGCATGCAACACGCCCTCTCGGACGGCCTGGGCCAAGCCCGTGTGGTACCCAGCAGCATGGGGACTCAGCAATAGGCCCGGCATCGCCTTGACCTTGTCCATCGCCTCAAAAGGCTCTACCGGAAATACGTCCAAAGCCAAAGCTGAGAGCACACCTGACTCAAGCGCACCCACCGCAGCCTGGACATCAACCAGAGCCCCTCGAGCGGTGTTGACCACAACCAGACCCCGCCGAGCGATAGACAAGCGACCAGCCGAGATCAAATTTTTGGTGGTTGAGTTGAGGTCGCAATGCAGGCTGCCCGCATCGCAAGCAGTCAACATGTGATCGACTGAGGCCTCTTGGCAACCCGGCGGCACCCCACGTGGGTCACACGCAAACACCTCGACGCCCAGTGCAGTCAAAATTTCCGCAACCTTGGCACCGATCACACCCTGGCCGACCAGGCCTATTTTGGAACCAGCCAAAGCCACAGGAGCGATCGAGGCCAAACGATCTCGGGCCCAAACACCGGCCGCCGCGTGCGCTTGCATCTCCCCCATACGCCTGAGCCCCCAGACCAACATTCCCAAGGTGGCGTCGACAACCGCCCCCGCTCGGGCTTGTGGCAGACGACATACGGCAACACCTCGTGACTGCATCGTAGGCAAATCAATATGGTCTACGCCACTCGTTGTCGTCAGCAACAGCTTGAGGCCGGGCGCCATATCACATTGTTCTGCGCTGAAGCGAACCTTGCTGTGAACCACAACCACCTCAGCATCAGAAAAGGGCTCCACCACCTTCACCCAAGGGATGAGCACAGCAAGCTGGCGCTCAATATCAACAGCGCTCTCGTATGGGCTGATTCCCCATCGCGACAATCGTGTCATGGCTTGTACCTCGATTTATTCGAGGTAACCGCTTGCCTGAAGGAGCCGAACCGTGTGGTCACTTTGATGAACCCCGGGGCCCTTAAGCCCAGGTTTTCGCCGTATATATCCACCAGACAGGGCCCGGGCTGCAAAGAGATTGGGTTGAGAAAACACCCCGCCTACCGCGATCGGTTTGCGCCTTAGGGTCATCAGGTTTTGGCCCGGTGCGTGGCCCGCAAGACCCGCAGCGGCCAAAAGGGTGTGGCC
>DBIS01000242.1 GCA_002296975.1 Deltaproteobacteria bacterium UBA796
CGCCCTGGTGTGGTCCATCTGTGGCGCGATGAGCCTCACACCTTGGCTGGGGCTATTCCTCTACCCAGCGTGGTGGCCACTGCTCCTCTTGGGTCAACTCAGTTTTATTGGGGCCACCTTAAGGCTGCGACACCGACTCGACGCGCGCAGATGGCTGGCGCTGTTTGCCCCAGTCGGGTTTTTCTTAATCGGCTGTGTCAGCTTTTGGTCGATGGTCCAGACCACCCGCAAAGGCGGCATCCACTGGCGCGGAACCTTTTACCCGATCAAAGCCTTGGTCGAGGGCCAACGGGTGAAAATCTAAAGGGCTATGCCCGCCGATTAAGCCGAGATATAGGCCCATCATGAAGTATTTGCACACCATGGTTCGCGTCTATAATTTGGACGCCGCTCTCCACTTTTTTTCGCTCCTCGGGCTCAATCAAACCCGGCGAAAAGATGTGGAAGGCGCCCGGTTTTCCTTGGTTTTTTTATCGACTGGCCCCAATGACCCCGAGCTTGAGCTCACCCACAACTGGGACGAAAAAGAGCACTACTCAAGCGGCAGAAACTTTGGTCATATCGCCTATGAAGTAGACGACATCTACACCCTTTGCCAGCAGCTAAAAGATGCTGGCGTTACGATTTTACGCCCCCCAAGAGATGGCCGAATGGCTTTTGTTCGCAGCCCAGACCAGATCAGCGTGGAGTTGCTACAAAAAGGCGACCCTCTGCCCATCTGCGAGCCCTGGGCATCGATGGCCTCAGTGGGTGAGTGGTAAATCCACCAAGCCCATGCTGAGCTTCAGTCCCCCGCTGCACACGCCTCGATAATGCGCTCAATCGCGCCAGCCTGGGCAGGGTGGGCCAAGTCTTGGGCATCCACGGCCAAAAAAATCGGCGCCTTGTCTGCAAAGGGCAAATCACAGATGCCAGAGTCTAAATAGCAACCGGGATGAGCGGCGAAACCCGCTTTCGAAACCTCATCGCAGCTCATCGCGCCGTCGACGCCATCTTTGAAGGCAGTTTGAAGACACACCAGATTGCGTGATAAAAAGACCTGACCCGCTTCACTCACATCCGGATAGATTTCCCACATAAAACGTTCGGCATATTTGAGCCCATAGCCCAAAGGATAACCCTGCTCTCCACATCCTTTTCTGCCGTTCACATACCCGTCTGCACAACGGTAAAACCCACCAGGATCATCAAGCAGTGCGGCCCCGTCGGCCACCGTGCAGGCAGGCGCCTTTACTTCAGCACAAGCCCCAAGCGCAGAACTGAGCACCCAAAAAGTCGGCATGCATGGAATGGAGAAGGCCAATGTCGCATACCCACCAAAATATGAACCTATCCGATTCTCTCACCACATCGTGAGCGTCACAAGCACTTCGGAGCGATTAGTCCAGCCACAATGCCTCTCTTACCTGCTGCCAACCGCACCAAACGCATCGTCACCCTCAGCTTGCCGATCATCGGCGGCATGGCCAGCCAAAACATACTCAACTTGGTCGACACCGCCATGGTGGGTACCTTGGGTGATGTCGCTTTGGCCGCCACAGGTATGGGTAGTTTTGCGATATTCATGGCGTTCAGCATCATCATGGGACTGAGCGCTGGCGTACAGGCGATCGCTGCACGACGCTTGGGTGAAGGCCGTCATGGGCAGACTGCAGTCGCCCTCAACACGGGCATCATTTTGGCCTTGATTTGGGCAGTGCCGTGGACGATGCTCGGCCACACCCTCGCCCCAAAAATGTTCGACTTTTTATTGGACGATCCTGCTGTTTTAGCTGAGGCCGTGCCCTATTTTAGAACCCGATTATTGGCCACACTGGCTGTTGGCCTCAACTTTTCCTTTCGCGGCTACTGGAATGGCGTCAACAAACCCAAATTATATATGGGCACCCTCGTGCTCAGCCATATCTGCAATTTGTTTTTAAACTGGGTCTTGATTTACGGTAATTTGGGTGCACCAGCGATGGGGACCTTGGGTGCAGCGACCGCCAGCGCCATCGCGACCTACGTGGCCGCGGCCACCTATATGATCGCTGGATTTTACCTGGCCAGAGGAAATGGCTTCCTTAAGGTACTGCCCTCAAAACTCGACTTTAAGCACCTCATAAAGCTGGCGATACCAGCCTCGATGGCCCAGTTTTTCATGGCCACTGGATACACGGCGCTAATGTGGATCGTCGCCCAAACCGGCACATCGGCCTTGGCTGCGGCGAATGTCCTGCTCACCGTCACCCTCGTCCCTATCTTGGTGGGCCTTGGCTTTGGATTTGTAGCAGCCTCCATGGTGGGTCAGGCCCTCGGGCGTGGCGACGTACGCGACGCTGAGGCCTGGGGCTGGGACACCGTCAAAATAGCGGTGATTGTGGTGGGCAGCATGGGCCTGCCGATGGTCCTGATACCTCAAACCTTATTGTCCTGCTTTTTGCACGACCCGCTCACCAGGGAGATCGCAGTCGATGCTTTGCGTTTGGTGGGCGCCACGATGGGGATCGACGCGGTTGGCCTCGTGTTGCTCAACGCCATGTACGGCGCCGGTCATAGCCGCCCCGTCTTCGTGGTCGGCACCACGCTCCAGTGGGGGATGGGTCTTCCTTTGGCCTATTTGGCAGGGCCCGTCATGGGCCTCGACTTGGTCTGGATTTGGGGGGCGATTTTGTTGTACCGGGGCGGGCAATCCGCGATTTATGCCCATATGTGGCGAGGACGAGGCTGGTCTGAGGTGGAACTCTAAATAGACCTGCTGGGCTTGAAGGCCATTTCTGGTTATTTTTTCGCATGAAAATAAAAGCCCCTTCTCATTTACCCATCCTGCTCCTCTCGCTCATCGCCATCGGCTGTGGTGGAACAACCGATAAAAATGAGTTCGAGGGTGAAAGCGGCACCGGTGGACCCGACCTCACTGAGCCCCTTGGCGACAACCAAAGTCGTGCCGGCCAGGTCAGCGACGAAGCGGCACTCATCGGTGGGATTTCCGCTGAAGGAAAATCCGGTGACTTCAAGATTTACAACGCCAAGGTCAGCTTTATCATTCAGGCACCGGGCGATTCCAACTACTATGTGGGCTACGGCGGGTCGCTGATCGACGCCGACATCGTGCGCCCTGAAGGGATGATGGGCCAAGATGTGATCGATGACGCTTCGATGATGGTCGGCTTAGGAAGAATGTTTTCCGCCGAGACGGTCGAAGTTTTAAACGACGGGTCCGACGGAGAACCGGCGATTATCCGCACCATGGGCGGGGTAGAACCTTTGCGTTTGCTCACCGGCACAGTCGAAACCCCTACCCTCATCCCGCAGCGAGATGTGGACATCATCACCGACTACATCTTGGAGCCAAACTCCCACCTTCTGCGCATCGAGAGCACCATCTCTTGGCTGGACGACCCCACCCCGATCCAGCTCGCAGAATTCATGTTCATGGCTGCCGACATTACCGATGGGTACCAACACACCGTCGGCTATAGCGACGCCGATCCTGAAAC
The DNA here is from genome assembly GCA_002296975.1 of Deltaproteobacteria bacterium UBA796. Classification (GTDB taxonomy): domain Bacteria; phylum Myxococcota_A; class UBA796; order UBA796; family UBA796; genus UBA796. The sequence goes on from DBIS01000242.1 coordinate 3,480, forward strand.
CTATGGATACAACGCCATCGTTGGGCGCCGTCACGAGATCGCGGTGGCCGTCTTACAAGGCGAGGAGCGTGATGTGTTCTCCATGAACACCGTACTCGAGGCACTCGGCAACATCGGTCCGCTCTTGCTGGGCTCGAACCCCATGCAAACCTTGTCCAATGGCGATGTCGTCAACTGGACTCGCTATGTGGGGGTCGGTGCAGACCTCGCACAGATCACCGACGACTGGCATGATCTCCGCGATGAGGCCACTGAAGTTTTGGGCGGCACGGTCACGGCGGACGGCCAGCCTGTCGCGGGGGCGCGGGTCCACTTTTTGGATGCCGACGGCCAGCCTTTGACCTTCGCTCAAACGAATGCCGATGGCCAGTACAGTGCTGTTTTGCCCAAAAACAAAGCCGCGACCGTTGTCGCCGAGTCACGTGGGCCCGGCGTGTACTTCGATCGTGAGCCTGGCTCTGGTTGGCTCGGCCCCTACAATGCGCCATCGGTCGCCCACGATGCCATTACCAGTCTGGCGGGGGCTGCGACTGCCGTGCCATTTTCTCCCGGGTTTGGGTTTTCGGACGCCCAAGCATCAGGCCCCAGCACCGCCCTTCAACTTACCCCTCCAGCCACCCTCATCGTCAGAATTGAGGACGGGGGATCAGCCATGGTCCGCGTGGCCTTTTCCAACCCCGACATCGATACAAATCCAGCGATTATTCCCGCCCGCCCCGCGGGACAAATGGCCTACCAATACATTCGCGATGGCTCGGGCACCATCCCTATCGAACCCGGTGAGTACACCATCATCGTGTCGAGGGGCACCACCCACGAGGCCTACACCCAAACCATCAACCTCGCCCAAGGCGAAGTCCGTGAAATGCAGGTTAACCTCGAAAAATCGGTGGATACCGATGGGTTCTGGTCTCTCGACCCCCATAGTCACGCAGCGCCAAGCGGCGACGGGTCTATCTCGATGGAAGGGCGGCTTACGGTTCATGCAGCCCACGATATCGATGTTCATTTTGGTACAGATCACGACAATGTCGCAGATTATCGCCCACTGCTTGCGCCCTTGGGCCTAGACGACCGCCTGGTGAGCATCGTCGCCGACGAGGTGAGCCCAACCATGCGAGGCCACCACAACGCTTATCCGCTCGAAGTCGTGAAAGATGCCACCAACGGTGGTGCATTTCTATGGTGGCGGGACATCCGTGCATGGCTGGACACAGAGGGCCTTCACGACGGAATCCGTGCAATGGCCTCTGACGGCGATGTCATTCTGCAAGCGAACCACCCCACCGGCAGCTCAGGACTGTTCGACAGTGCCTTTTACAATAGCAGCACCGGCGACATTGGCAGGCCCGACTACTGGGGCGACAGTTTTGAGGCATTTGAGCTCTTGAACGATGGTAACTTCGAGTCGGTGCTCCCCTATTATTTGGACATGCTCAACCGTGGACTCACCCCAACACCTGTGGGCGTATCCGATAGCCACTCTCACCTCGGCGGCGCGGGCGAAAACAGAACTTGGGTGCCTCTCGATGTGGCCGACACCGCCAGTTTTAGCAACGATGATGTGCGTACAGCCATCCGCAGCGCAGGCACAATCGTCAGCCGTGGTCCTTTGTTTGTCCCCACCATCGACGGCGAATGGGCGCCCGGAACGACCCACACAGGGCCCGTACAACTCGAGGTCGAGGTGCGCGTACCAAGCTGGATAGTGGTCGACACCCTGCACATTTTTGAAAATGGTGTGGCGGTGCAAACCATCGCCATCGATGGTCATGCCAGCATCGAACTCAACCCCGAGATGGATGCTGTGTATGTGCTCACCGTCACCGGAGATGAGCCCATGGCGCCGGTCTACCCTGGCCGCACCCCATGGGCTGCAGCGCAGGCTTTCTTTGTCGATGTTGATGGCGACGGGTGGACCCCATCGCTGCCACCGCTCAATTTAGACTGACTCACTCGGCGGGTAGAACCTCAACCTTGTTGAGTGAAAAGCTCACCTGGTAATCCAGTTCCAACTCAATGATGTCGGTCGGGATTGTCTCGGTGCCTTCGATTTCACCGACCAATGTGCCGCCGGGGCCAAAGGCTGCCTCCCACTCAATAGCCAGGGGCTCGCCGCCGGTCACGCAGACGTGTTCCACGCCATGGCGGGTCACGGCTTTCAGGATCTCGTCGAGCGCCATCCAGC
>DBIS01000229.1 GCA_002296975.1 Deltaproteobacteria bacterium UBA796
TCGTCGTCGTCGTCGTCGAAGTCGTCGAAGTCGTCACCGAGGCTGTCGCCCAGTGAGCCGTAGATGGCGGTTGCGAGGATCTCGGCGGAGCCAGAGAGGACTTTGTAGGCTGCGTTCACGCCACCGATGTCACCGGATTCGAGTGCATTGTCAGCCGATGAGAGGGCGTCACGGACGGTGATTCCATCTGCGCTGGACATGCTGCTTCCGAACTCTTCAAAGCTTCGACGGGTGTTGTAAATTAATCCGTCGAGCTGGTTTTTGGCTTCAGCGAGTTTGCGTCGGGCCTCATCCGAAGACCGGTGGGCTTCGGCATCGTCGATCATTTCATCGATATCTTCTTCGGACAGGCCGCCTGAGGACACGATGCGTGCGCTTTGGACTTTGCCAGTTCCGAGGTCCTTGGCTCGAACATTTATGATGCCGTTTGCATCAATTTCGAAGGTGACTTCGATTTCGGGAACGCCCCGAGGTGCTGGCGGCAAGCCGTGAAGTTCGACCTTCCCGAGGCTCTTGTTGTTTTCGGACATCTCCCGCTCACCCTGTAGGATGTGGACGCGAACCATGTCTTGGTTGTCGAGGGCTGTGGTGAAGACTTTGGATTTCCGACAAGGGATGGTCGTGTTCCGCTGAATGATGGGCTCAACGATACCGCCTTTGATCTCGATGCCCATTGTCAAAGGGGTGACGTCGAGGAGCAAGACGTCGGTGACATCGCCTTGGAGGACCGACGCTTGAATGGCCGCGCCGATGGCCACGACCTCGTCCGGATTTACGCCCTGTTCGGGTTCTCTTCCAAAAATATCACGGACTTTCTCTTGGACCCGAGGCATGCGGGTCATACCGCCGACCATCAACACCGCGTCGAGGTCTTTTCCGCTCAACCCGGCGTCTTTCATACATTGTTTACAGGGGGCATCGATGCGGTCGATCAGGCCGGAGACCAAAGATTCGAGGGTTTCACGGCTGAGTTTGGTCTGAAGATGGACGGGGCCCTCATCGTTTGAGGCGAGGAAGGGCAGGTTAATCTCGGTCTCTTCGAGGCTCGAAAGCTCGTGTTTAGCCTTTTCTGCAGCCTCTTTGAGTCGCTGCATCGCTACCCGGTCGCCCCGAACGTTGATGTCGGTGTCAGCCTCGAACTGTCCGAGCAGGTGCTGAATGATGCATGCGTCAAAATCTTCGCCGCCCAAAAAGGTGTCGCCATTGGTCGCTTTGACCACAAAAACGCCTTTATCGAGCTCAAGAATCGAAATATCAAAGGTACCACCGCCCAGGTCAAACACGGCAATGCGTTCGTGTTCTGTGCGGCCCATGCCATAGGCCAAGGCGGCAGCGGTCGGCTCGTTGATGATCCGGAGGACATCAAGATTTGCGATGCGACCAGCATCTTTGGTGGCCTGACGCTGGGAGTCGTTGAAGTAGGCGGGTACGGTGATGATGGCTTGGGTGATCTCTTCACCGAGATAAGCCTCTCCGATGGCGCGCATTTTCTCGAGAATCATCGCGCTGATTTGGGCCGGTGAGAATGTGCGCCCCTCTACGCTCACCCAGGCGTCGCCATTTTCGGCACTGACGAGTTGATAAGACACAAGTTCGGCGGAGTGTTGGGTCTCTTTGGATTCGTAGCGGCGACCGATGAGTCGCTTGACTGCGTACAGCGTGCGTTCTGGATTGGTCTTAGCTTGACGCCGGGCGATGTGGCCAACAAGGCGGTCGCCATCGTCGGTAAAGCCCACCACAGACGGTGTAGTGCGGGTGCCCTCATCGTTGGGGATGACCGTGGCTTCCCCATGCTCGATGATGGCTACGCAAGAATTGGTTGTGCCCAGGTCGATACCTAAAGCTTTCGACGATGTCGCCATGCATGAACTCCATGCCCGTTAATTGCTGGTTTTTACCATATCGGGCAGAACATGTGGGCCTAACCGGGTGGCGCAGTTTTCACACTGTTGATGAATTTGTCCTCAAAGCTTATCCGTCGACGCTCTTTTGCTACCGTGACTGGCTGAAAAACTGTGGATGGTGCTCGGTGCGAGGTGATGGCGCTGGCGGTGCGCTGTCAGGGTGCACACGCCGGTTGTTTAGCTGCTCGCGACGCACACCCGAGCAGCTTGGATTAATTTTCCGTCTGCCTGATAGCCACGGCTCACGACCGAAGCGATGTGGCCTGGTTTCACATCGGGGGCTTTTTGAGATGCGATGGCCTCGTGAAGGGCGGGGTCGAAGGGGTCGCCGATTTCAGGCACTATGGTTTGTACGCCGACGTGGCCGAGGTTCGTCTGAAATTGACCCAAGCACATCTGTACCCCCTCGAGGAGCTTGGCGGGGTTGGCTTCGTTGTGGCTTAGGGCCAAAAACAAATTGTCGATCACTTCGGCCATTGCACACAGGGTATCGCTGCGTCCTCGGTTGTATTCGTCGGATTTCTCACGTTTTCGACGTTCGAGGAGCCGGCTGACATCTTTTTGCTGCTTCTCAAGGGCATCTTTAAGGTTGCGGGAACGGGTCTCCGCGAGGCGCTGTCCCTCGGACGCTTGGCTTGCTCGGTTAGAAAGTGAACGGAGATGTTGTTCGACATTGGCGCGATTTTCGGCGAGCCCCTCCAGCTTTCCACGGAGATTTTCAGCCTCTTCTTCTGCTTCCATCGCCCGCAAACGTGCTTCGACCGAGGCGGCTGCCGTGGTCCCGGACCCGCCGTTTGGCGTGTTGGCATCGTTTGGGTTCTCTTCCTCAATGACAATACAAAGTTCATCTTCGACGGCAGCGAGCGCGTCGAGGTCCAAGGGGCCGATGTCGATATCTGCTTGGCGCTGAGGGCGGCCTAAATGTTTCTCAACGCTCGCCAATGCTTCGCTCAAAATATCATCATCGATGGCAATTGAGAATTGTTTTTGGCTGGCTTTGTCATCGCTGTGCACGGTGCTCTCCTTCGGTTCAGCCGGAGATGAGGGTATCGATTAAGCGTCGGACGACGCCGTCGGACACTGCAAAGGCATCATGACACAGCCGAATCCGTCCGTCACCTACGGTGATGAGTCGGTGGGTCTGAAGATTTTCTACTGTGGATTCGCAAAGGGTGAACCCAGTCTGCTTTTGAAGCCTTAGGGTGCACAGCCCATCGATGTGTCGGAGGGTGGAAAGGATGAGGTCGGCTGCAGCTTCAGCGGGGCTTTGGGGTGTGAGTATTGGGTGTGGGTCTGCGAACCAAGCTTCCAAATTGGCCTTGCCCACCGTACGGGATCCTTGGGGAAGATAGCCATGTGCCCCTGGTCCTAGCCCGGCATAAAATCCACCCCTCCACACTGACTCATTTTGGACCGCACGGTGGCCAGGGCGCGAGAAGTTTGAAACCTCATATCGGTCGCGCCCTGCTTGGGTGAGTCGGTCGACGATGAGGTCATACATTCCGCGCCAGGTGTCGGCCTCCGGCAGGTGAAGCAATCCCCGTTGTTGTGCTGTGTCAAAGGGGGTGTTGGGCTCGATGGTGAGCCCGTATAAAGAAACGTGTGGTGGGCTGTAGTCGAGTAAAACGGAGAGGTCATCGTTTAACTCCGAAAGGGTTTGGCGAGGCAAGCAAAACATCAAGTCCATCGACCAACTGTCAAAACCCAGGCGGCTCACCTGGCTCAGGAGCTTGCGTGTTTGTCGAACTGTATGGCCTCGGCCGAGGGTTTTAGCGTGTTGGGTGTTGAAAGTTTGTACCCCGAGGCTCAGCCTGTTGACCCCGATGTCAAGCAGGGCGCGCAGCCCATCGGCATCGATACTGCCGGGGTTCACCTCCACAGTGACCTCTGCATTTTCAGCCAAAGGCAAGCGTTGGATAAGCGTGCCCAGAACGTGGGCGGGGGCTAACGATGGGGTTCCGCCGCCAAAATATAGGCTGTGCGCCAGCCCTTCAAAGTGAGGAGCGGTGTTTTCCCATGCGGAGAATAAGCCCGATTTCCACCGGCTGTAGTCGGCCCCCGAGGTGAAGACATTGAATGCGCAATAGGGGCAGCGACTTTTACACCACGGGGTGTGGATATAGATGCCGAAATCGGAAGACATGGTTGCTAGGCTCTTTATGGTGAACGGTCTTGTCACCATGTCGCTGTGTGTACACTATCGTAGCTCGGCCCGGAGGTGAGCGAGGTGGCAGACGAAAAAGCGCGGGATATCCTGCACGAAATTGTTCAACGTAAAGTATGTGGTAGCACCCTCGATGAGCGGGTGGGTGGGCGCGCCTGGCAGCGTCCGAAGGTGGCCATCTCCAGTCGTTTGTATGAGCGCTGTAAGTTGGCTGACCCATGGGATCCCAGGGCGAATGGTGATGTAAAGTCCATTGGATTGGGTCCGGTGAGTCTGCGTTTGGGTCAACACCAGCGTCGTCAGCCAGCGCCGCACCTTATGCCCAAGCCGCCCAAAGAGAAAAAGTCGATAAAGAGAGACCCGATGGCTGGGTTTCCCAAGATTCCTCGGGCCAAAAAGCCCTTTGTGTCCAAGGCCGTGTCGGGCAAGTCGGTGGCCCCTAAAGCGGCGTCAGCAAAACACCCATCAGATGAGCTTCTGGACGAGCAAGCTGCAAAAATCGCCAAGCGTATGCGGGCTGCAGAACTGGCCCGGGGTGGCAGCCGACGTCGTACTCAGACAACATTGAAACCCCGAGAGCCAGCCTCCATCGGTTTGCCCTTAAGGCCAGAAATCGCTGAGCTTGGGCCTGAGCCCCTGACCACCGAAGAAGTGGCCAGCCCCGCACGCAGCACCAAGGCGCTGGCTCGGGGTGGACGCTTTCGAATGGCAGCCAAGGCGGTCACGCAAGCGCCGGTCATGTCTTCGGTGCTCGCCTCGGACGGTGAGGGCAAGCCCCCTGAAAA
>DBIS01000230.1 GCA_002296975.1 Deltaproteobacteria bacterium UBA796
CAGACCCGTTGCGAGAGCCGCGGCCGCTTCAGGGCCGAGGTTCATCTTCCAATTTCCGGCGATAAACCGCCGGCGGCTCATGTGGACCGCCGTTTGTCGATGACGCGAATTCCTGGAAGGACCGATCCCTCAACGAAGGCCAAAGATGCCCCGCCACCGGTAGACACATGGCTGACCTTATCTGCTAAGCCAAACTGTTTGATGGCTGCGGCCGAGTCTCCACCGCCGACGACCGAGTAGGCATCGGCCTCTGCGACCGCCTCTGCCACGGCCTTTGTGCCGGCACTGAATGCCTCAATCTCAAAGACGCCCATTGGCCCATTCCAAAAGATGGTTTGTGCAGCTTTGATGGCTTCGGTGAATAAGGCGATCGTTTCGGGTCCAATGTCCAGTCCCATCATGGCCTCGGGAAGCTCAGAGACGATTTCTGATTCGGCATTAGGGGCAATATTGGCGGCAACCACATGGTCGACTGGCAGCAAGACTGTCACGCCCTTGGCTTCGCAGCGTTCCAAAACCCGTTTTGCATGGCTGACTTTTGCAGGCTCCACTCGGCTGCCTCCGACATCTACCCCTTGGGCCTTAAGGAAGGTGTACGCCATCGCACCACCAATAATGAGGGTGTCGCAGCGCCGAGCCAAAGCGTCGACGATGTTGATTTTATCCTGGACCTTTGCGCCCCCAAGAATGCCAACAAATGGACGCTTTGGGCTGCCTGTGAGCTTGCTCAATGCCTCGATTTCTCCGGCGACCAACAAGCCTACAGCGGCATGTTGCACCAAGGTGGGGACCCCAACAATTGACGCATCTTTACGGTGCATGGTGCCAAAGGCATCGTTGACGTAGACCTTTCCGAGTCGGGCTAGTTCGCCTGAGAAGTCTAAGGCACCTGTCTTCTCGCCAGGGTGAAACCTGAGGTTCTCCAAGACCATGATGCCGCCGCTCTTCAGCGTCCGTGCGATCTCCACAACGCCAGGGCCTGTAATCTCTGGTGAAAAAATGATTTCGGTGTCCAGCAATTCAGCCAGACGGGAGGCGGCAATCTCGAGAGATGCATTTGCGTCTGACCGACCGTCGGGGCGCCCGAGGTGGCTACAAATTACTGTTTTACAACCTTGGTCCTGCAGGTACTCAATGGTGGGTATCGCGCGGCGGATGCGCGTGTCATCCGTGATTTTTCCGTCGGCGATGGGGACATTGAAGTCCACCCGTAAGAGTACTTCTGCATTTTTGAGGTCGAGGTCGCGAATGGTAGCGGTCATGTTTTATCCAAGGTTTCCGGCCAGCTTGGCCAAATCGTTCATGCGGTTGGAGAAACCCCACTCGTTGTCGTACCAGGCCAGAACTTTGGCCATGTGCGTGCCCATCAACTGTGTCGATAGACCGTCGATGATGCAAGAGTGTGGGTTTCCGATGAGGTCTGAAGAGACCAAGGGTTCGGTGCTGAACTCAAGGATGCCCGAAAGGGCTGAGTCTGCAGCTTGTTGTAGGGCAGTATTGATGCGCTCGACGGTCATTGGTCGTTCGGATTGAAAAACCAAGTCGACCAGAGACACGTTTGGGGTTGGGACGCGAATAGACATACCGTTTAGCTTTCCAGCGAGCCCGGGGAGGACCAAGCCAACCGCAGCGGCAGCACCCGTGGTGGTCGGGACGATGTTCTGAGCGGCAGCTCGCGCCCGACGAAAGTCGCTGTGGGGAGCATCCAGGAGCCGCTGGTCCATCGTGTAGCTATGGATTGTGGTTATCAACCCGCCTTGGATGCCAAAGGTCGCGTCTAGGACCTGCGCCATCGGTGCCAAGCAGTTGGTGGTACACGAAGCGTTGGAGATAATCGTATGCCCCGCGTGGAGGGCTGAACTGTTGACGCCCACGCATATCGTGGCATCGGGGTCGTTGGCCGGCGCGGAAATGATGACCCGCTTTGCTCCCGCTTTGAGGTGCAAGCTCGCATCCTTGCGCGACCGGAAATGTCCGGTGCATTCCATCACGACATCCACATTTAGGGCAGCCCAGGGAAGGGCGGCTGGATCGCGGGATGCGCTTGTGGGGATGGTTTTCCCGTTTACCCGGATACCACCGTCGACGGCCTGGACGTCTGCATCAAAGGTTCCGTGGACCGTGTCACGCTTCAACAAATGGGCCAATAGTGCATCATCAGCCAAGTCGTTGATGTGGACGAACTCAATGGTGGGGTCGTCATGGGCCGACCTCAAAATGTTTCTTCCGATCCGACCAAAGCCGTTCAGTGCAACACGAATAGCCATGGTTTAAATCCTCAAAGACGTTGGACTGAAGCGCTGGTTGGGTGCGAAACCCGTGTGGCCCACGCTTGGTCCTCACACATTGGCCCGCTGAATAACACGGAGGCGGGTCTGGTCCAATCTGTTAGGCAGGCATATGTCTTTGTTGGTCGCAGAAGTGGTGTGGCCGGGTGCCGATGGGGACCCGGTGGATGAAATCGCCAGCCGTCTGGGGATCTCGCCGGATATGGTCGTGGACTGGCAGTTAATTCGGCGTTCGGTTGACGGGCGACGTCGTCCACCCCGTTGGCTCGCCAACTATCTAGTGACACTGAGGGCCGGCGAGGCTGCGGTTTTGGCTGCGGGCTTTCACGGCGTGAGAAAGACGACAGAACGCGATCACAATCGATTTTCGGTCGAAGACCCTCCCGAGGCCCATCGGCGAGCTTGGGACCGTTCTTGTCGGCCCATCGTCGTGGGCGCAGGCCCGGCGGGTATTTTCGCAGCCTTACGCTTAGCAGAGGCGGGGGCGCCTGCCATTCTTCTTGAACGGGGAGATGCGGTCGCGGGTCGCCATCATGCGGTCCGCGATTTTTGGCGGCATGGTCGCCTCAATTCCGAAAGCAATGTGGTCTACGGTGAGGGGGGCGCCGGGGCCTTCTCGGATGGAAAAATCTATACCCGACGGCGCGATGGCGATTTGGGGTGGATTTTTAGACGCTTGGTGTTGGCGGGTGCAGACCCCGATATTTTGGCTGAGGGGTACGCCCATCTCGGTACAGATAAAATCAGGGAAATTTTACCCCGCTTGAGGAAACGGATGATCGACCTGGGCGTTGAACCTCGTTTTAACACCCGGGTTGACGGTCTGATCGTAGAGGATGGTGTCGCCGTCGGAGTCCGGCTTGCGGACGGTGCTGGACTCCGCGGTGGGCCAGTGATTGTCGCCACCGGTCATTCCGCCCGAGATACCTGGGCTTGGATGCTGGATGCTGGAGCGGCCGCAGAGGCCAGGCCTATTCATATTGGGGCACGGATCGAGCATCCTCAGAAATTGATCGACAGAGGCCGCTATGGACAGGCCCGGGGTGAGTTTCCTCCAGCGAGCTATCGGCTTCGGTCCAAGCCATCTGATGCTCGGGCTGCGCACACCTTTTGCATGTGTCCAGGGGGCACCGTGGTTCCTGCGAGCAATCACCAGGGGCGTGTGGTGGTCAATGGCATGAGCTACTCTAAGCGTGCGGCGCCATTGGCCAACTCGGCGGTGATCGTGGCTGTAGAGGTGGCGGACTATGATGGCTCAGATGCCCTCGCCGGTGTGCGCTTTCAAGATGCCATCGAGGCCAAAGCCTTTGCCCTTGCCGGTGAAAATTTTGGGGCCCCCGCTCAACGGGTCGAGGATTTCCTAAACGATAGGCCCAGTACTGTTTTACCAAAAACCTCATACATTCTGGGGACCCAACCTGTGGAGCTTAACCGTGTGCTCCCACCGTTTATTATCGACGGAATGAAGGCGGCGATTCGGCAGTTTGAACGCGCTGTACCGGGATTTTCAGGGCCGGAAGGCGTGATTATCGCGCCAGAGACCCGCACCACAGCACCGCTACGGTTTTTGCGCGACGACACGATGACGTCGACAACCATTAAAGGCTTAATGCCGATTGGAGAGGGCGCTGGCTATGCCGGTGGGATCATCTCTGCTGCGCTTGAGGGCTACCGGGCAGCGATGGTACTCGTGGAGCGTTTCAGTCCCGTGGAGGATTAGCGAAACAGGGCGGAGCTGATTCCGGCTTTGCCGACTGTCAACTGTGCGCGGGATGAGGCACCTTTGTCTCGGCCAACGCATGATGTGTCATTGACCGTCCAAGAGATGGTTCCGACGGTCGTCGACGAAGCTTCCTCGACGGCCCAAGTTCCAGCCTCGGTACATTCCATTTTTTCATCCATGGCTTCGACATACCCGTCGGCAGCCCACGTACCATCCCCCCGAAACTGAAATCGGGTGTAGACGAAGGTCGCACCGTCAGAGTCCGTTGGTGAAAAGTTGGCCGTTGCCGAGGCGATGAGTGTGGTGATGAAGCCGCCAGTACCGTCTGGGGTGGGCATGGTAATCGCCGGCCCAGCTTTGGCAGCAGGGATGGCGCCCGTGGCTTTCTCGCCGCAGCCTAAGAAAGTGAGTGCGAAGATTAATGGAATGGTGGTCATGGTGGCTCCAAGTCTGATTGCCGTGTATCGTGGTCGACCGCCTCGCTCCACTGGCGTTAGTTGTTGGCCATGTATCGGCTTCTGATCACCTCGTTGGTTTACCTCGGCCTGGCCATGGTTCTCACCTGGCCAGCTGTGGCCCTGGTGGGGCAAGCGGTACCTGGGGCAGCCTCGACAGAGGCATGGAATGGTTTGTGGGCTCTGAATCATTGGGCTGATGCGCTTTTCTCTTTTCGAGTTCCTTGGCGCGTCGAAAGCCTCAACTTTCCAAACGGTGGTACTTTTCTTGTTGGCGACCCGGTGGGGTGCACCCTCGTTTCCCCGATTGTTTGGGGCTTCGGGCCCACGGTTGGCTTTTCGGTGTTGGTTTGGTTTCAGCTGAGTTTGGCGGGCGTGGTCACTCACAAGTTCGCGGAAGATTTTTTGCTGTGGCGCCGAGGTGGTGGAAAGGTGGGCTTTGGTCCGTGGGTGAGCGGTACAGCCATGATGGTTGCACCGCTATTGGCGAGCCATGTCCATAACGGTGCAACCGAGGCATTATGGGCCGCACCCGCAGTGTGGTCGGTTTGGATGTTTTGGCGTGCAGCCACTCGCCCGGGTGTTGCTTATGGGCTGTGGGCGTCGGTGGCTTTGGTCGTGGCCACGGTGTGCCATATCGAAAGTGGATTTGTAGCGGCGGTCTTTGGGCTTTCGTTGACCATCTTGGGTGCCGGGGGGGGCGTGGCCACCTACACTTGGAGGCGTTGGTGGCCCCTCGTGACATCTTTCGCGCTGGCTGGATATTCAGTGTGGGCAGTGGGGATCGTCCTGGGTGCCGATGATGGGTTTTCTGGGCAAGATTCTGCAGCATCCATCGCGACCATTTTACGGACCAGCGGTGCGGCTGATCCCCTCAGCTATTTGTGGCCGGGGTCCCATTGGTCACCTGATTTTCGAATCACGTCTGATGATGGCGAACGCTTTATGCATGTCCATTATCTGGGCTTTATCTCGCTTGGCCTCGGTTTTTGGGCATGGCTGCGCCGACGGCGGCACACAGGATTTTTGATCGCTGGGGGGGCCGTCTGTTTGGTCTTGTCCTTGGGGCCGGTGTTGATGCATGCGGCTCGCCCAGTGCTGATGTCAGGAGAGCTTGCCGTGCCGCTGCCATACTATTTGCTCGAGGCGCAGATCGGGTTTCAAAGAATTGACGCCACCTGGAACTTCAGCTTGGGGCCAGTGCTCTGCTTGTCTTTGTTGGGTGGGCTCGCTGTTGATTTAAGAGGGAAGCGCTTGGCACTTTTGGCCGTGGCGTTGCTCATGTTTGAGGCTCGGGTGATTTCGCCATCATCCGCCCTGCCTGGGACCCTTTCCACGGTGCCGGAGGCCTCGATTTTGGCTTTGAAACGTGCACCACCAGGAGCCGTAATTAATTACCCGCTTTTGGCTGCGCGTTCCTATTTGGCCGAGCAAAGTGTTCATGGAAAGCCCGTCGCTGGAACGCCTACGGAGGTTGCTAACCCTCAGGCGAAGCGCCTTTGGGCTCGGATGTTGGCCGAGGCGCACAGCGATCCAGACACCTTTCATCGGGCGGTTTCAACGACCGCAGAACGTCTGGGGATACGGTATCTCGTGATTCATACAGACCCCGACGCGCCACCGGATATATACACGACCATGGTGAGAGAGCTTGAAATGTTGTTCGGTGTGCCCGGTTGGGGAAGCGGTCAAACAAGGGTGGTGGTGTTGTGGTGATGCCGAAAATGAAAAAAGGCGTTGTGGGCAGTCGGTTTGAGGGTGTCGTAAGGGTGGAGGGCCTTGCGGGGCCTGCGACCCGCCGTACATGGCTAGGGCGGCCCCTCGGAGAGCGCGTGGAGTGGGCCTTTCTAGAGGCGGGTATTCCCTTCGTTGGCGATAAGCAGCCCGCCGAAGACCTCGGTCGATTTTTGGTCCGCGCCGATGTGGTGGTGACCAAGGATGCGTTGCTTGCCTTCTCTGAACTCACCGATGGCGAGGATATCCGCTTTGTGTCGAGTGGACGCCTTGGCAACTTTATTAGCGATTTGGCCTTCGGCGACGACGACCCTTGGTTGGTTTTTTTGGCGCCAGGCGGTCCAGTGACGGCTGAGCGTATGGCTACTGCTCGTCCCGTGGTGCTTGATCCAAAGGAGCGGCTCATCGAATTTCAGTTGTCTGAGGCGCATCACGGTGCATCAGCTGTGGAATTGCCCATTTCAGATCGGTTGGTCATGCCCACTTGGCATTGGTCCCAGCTTTTGTGGGCGAACCTGCTCGGCCTAGGGCCCTTTCTGTGGCGCGGACTCATCGGGAAAAATATTATTGAGGTGGCTGTAAAGGCTTCCGCTGCTGCCGTTCGGGCGGGTTCGTTTAGGGCGCATAGGATTGGCGCCAAGCTCGGTCGCAAAGGAAAGGGCTGCCGAATCCATCCGTCTGCAGTGGTGGAGGGGTGTTGGCTTGGCGATGACGTCCAAATCGGGGCCAATGCCGTGGTGCGCGGGTGTATTTTAGGGAACGGCGCAGCGGTCGAGGATTTGGCGATGGTCGAGTTTTCGGTATTGGATGCTGGGGCGCGGGTGCAGCGGCAGGCGATGGTGAAATTCTCCACCTTAGGGGTCGGCAGTGCCGTGGGCGGGCTGATGCAGTTGAGTGTTTTGGACCAACATGCAGCCCTAAAGAGGACGGGCGTACTGATGGATGTATCCTTTGGCCAAGGGGTTTCGGTCATGGCCAACGGCCAACGTTTTCCCGCCCCGCTGGCCATGCTGGGCTGCTGTATTGGCGAACGGTCCACCGTCGGGGCAGGGGTGGCGATCGCGGCTGGGCGTTGCATCCCGCCGAACCTGCAAGTCGTTTGTGGGCCTGCATCAATGGTGACCCGCATACCCGAAAACCTTGAGGGTTTGGTTGTGGTCTCCGAAGGCAGTTTGGCCCCCCTGTGAGTCCGATGGAAGACGCCGGTACATCCGCCATGATTTTAGGGAGCTATCTCGGCCTCCTGAGCTTGGTGTGGCTGGGCCTGATCGCGGGTGTGCAACGGTGGGGTAGTGCCTGGCAGCTTAAGCGGCCAGGCTTGGATGAGGGAGAAGGGGCCGATGCGATGCGGGTCAGTGTCTGCATTCCGGCCCGAAATGAGGCAGAAAACATTGGTGCTTGTGTGCGCGCTGCGCTGTCCTCACGATGGCCGAATCTTGAGGTGATCGTCGTCGATGATCGCTCGGATGATGGCACGGCGGATGTGGCAAAGGCCGTCGGGCTAGGAGATGAGCGCCTTCATGTCGTTGAGGGCACACAACCGCCGAGAGGATGGGCCGGAAAGCCTTGGGCTTGTGTGCGGGCGGCGGGTGAGTCCCAGGGACAGGTGTTGTGTTTCGTCGATGCTGACGTTCGCCTTGCTCCGGATGCAGTCGGTGCGCTGGTTGGGGAGATGGTCCGCTCAGATCTGCGTCTGATCAGCGCGTATGGCTCATGGGACCTGCGGGGTTTTTGGGAACGCTTGTTGGTGCCCGCCGTGGGATGGTTGATTCGTGGTGCTGTGAATCTAGATTGTGTCAACGACCCTGGCCGGCCGGAGGCCTTCGCCAATGGACAGGTCATCATGGTGGAGCGAAATGCATACGACTCGATGATGGGGCATCAGGTTGTAAAGTCCGAAGTGCTGGAGGATGTCCGTTTGGCCGAGCAGTTCAAACGCCGTGGGCACTCAGTGGGGATGAGGGTGGCGCCATGGGCCTTTCAGGTGCGCTTGTACGATTCTCTGGGGGCCATCATCAACGGCTACAGTAAAAACCTATATGAGGGCATGGGGCGGCAACCGAGCCTGGCCTTGGGTGCGGTGCTTTTTATTTTTGTGGGGGCGCTGCTGCCTTGGTTGGCCCTGTTCGTTTCGTTGTGGGGTCGGCTGGCTTGGGGATGGGCGGTGCCTGGCGATACTTGGCTGTTTTGGTGCGCTGTGGTGTGCGCTTTACAGCTGGTATTCCGGTGGCGGCTCGAGCTCAAAGATGGACGCCCGGGCACCATTGCTTTGTTGCACCCAATTGCCAATATATTGTTGGTGTGGATACTTTTTCGTTCGATGTTCGGGATGGAGGCCACATGGAAGGGCCGCAGATTCGTCGATGGGAAGGCCGTCGATGATCCAAGCAAAAACGCCGACCCAGAAGGCCGGCGTTAAAGTGGAGCGGGAGACGGGATTCGAACCCGCGACATCCAGCATGGCAAGCTGATGCTCTACCAACTGAGCTACTCCCGCGACGGCTGCGTTTCTAACAAGTGGCTAGGCGGTGTCAAGGCCCAAGCGCAGACCTGATGTCGAATGCCTTGAGGTGCTCGGCCAGTCAAGGCTTATCAATGGCGCGTTGAGCACGTAGACGGATACGCTGAACTGGCTCGATTATGGTATCTGGAAGCGCCATTGAGATGGCCTGATCGCAAAGCGAGATCAATCGTGACCGGACGGCGTCGAGCGCCGCATCTTTGTCGTTTACGTCGGGCCCACCGGCCATTCTAGAGATGGACATGAGTAGCGCAGGGGATTGCACCCTATTTCGCAGGAAAGCCAGGTTGGTGGGTTGGAGATTGAAGCCATTCAATGCGTCTGCCACTTGTGGGAGGCGCTTGGATAGTGATGGGTGCACCAAGGCGATCTCGAGGGTATCCAAGGCTTGCTTTGTGGCGATCAATGTCCAGATCAACGCAGCTATTTCTGCATCGGCACCCCAAAGTTTTGCCCGCTGAAGGGTCGCTACCCGATCGAGGCCCTCACAGGGTGTGTCTGGACATGAGCCCTCCAGTCGCTGAGCGATGATCGCGACCATCGCTAGTCCCGTGGAGTCGTCTGCACCCGCATTTGTTTTGAGCGCGGCGTAGGCCAACTGAAGGGCCATGGCAGTCGGCGTTCCACCGTGTGTGTCTCGGCTAAGCTGTCGGGCAGATTGCATGGCGGTCTGCTCGGTATTGGTATCCGCACCCACCCAGTTCAGAGCGTGGGCGCTTGCTCGCCAAAGGTGTGCTTTTCCTTCTTCGTGGGCGCCGGGTGTGCGTTCATGGTTTGACCGGGCGACGATCAATGCCCCCATGGGCGTGTCTGCAAGTCCGGTGTAGGCCTCGCCCCCGAGGGCCTGGCCCACTTCGCTAAGGTCAATTTTTGGTCCATCTAGCCAGCCACTCAACACCATTCGGGTGGCCATATGCCGAGCGTTCGCTACTTTCGTCTTTGGTTCCAAACCGGGTAGCCATGCACCCGGTGCGCTGGGTCGAACACCAATGGGTCGAACACCCACAGCGGTGAGCCCAAGGTAGGCTGACAGGCGTGCTTGTTGGGGGTGACCCCAGTCGCCATGGCTGCTTTCCACCCCGGCGAGCATGGCGCCTCGAGCCAGCGCGACGGCGATGGTGCCCCGGTTTTGGCTTTCAAGGGCCAGCCAATCCGATGGTTCTGGCCGGCTCAGTCTGGCCACCGAGGCCCAAGCGTTTAAAGCGGAGGACTCCTCCAGAGAGTCCCATGCCCCAGCGCCTCGGGAGTTTGGCCGTCGAACGAGAGGGTCAGAGGCCAGCAGGCTTTTTAGGCTTGGAGGCGCGTGCAAATCTTGAGGGGTATAGTCGACCCGTAAATGGGGTGGGACCTCCTTGTTGCAAGAGAAAATCAACAGGAAAAGCCACATCATTCGGTCGGCTTGAGCCCATCGTTGATTTGGTGGATAAGTCCAGGGCCTTCGAAGATGAGCCCGGTGTAGAGTTGGACGGCTGCACATCCGGCATCCAACAGTTCTTGGGCTTGAGCAGCTGTGCGGATTCCCCCGGCTCCGATCACCGGAATCGCGCCGTTTGCTTCATCGAGGATTAACTGCAAACGGGCCCGGGAGAGCGGCCATAAGGGAGCCCCGGACATACCTCCGGTCTCATCCAAACGGCCAGTGGTCAAAGGACGGGAACATGTGGTGTTGGTGGCGATAATTCCAGAGCAGCCCGAGGTGATGGCGACTTTAACGGCACCCGACAGGGCACTATCGTCGAGGTCTGGAGAAAATTTGACGAGCACCGGGAGTTCCTTGGCGGCTGCAACCACAGCGCTGAGCAGCGCATGCAGTGGCTCGGCCTCTTGGAGCTTTCGGAGACCTGGGGTGTTGGGTGAGCTCACATTTACAGTGAAGTAGTCGACCACTGGTGCGAGAACACGGACAGACTCTAGGTAGTCATCGATGGCATTTTCCAACGGGGTAATCTTCGACTTTCCAATATTCGCACCGACCGGAATGTTCGGCCATCGACCAGCAGCGCGAATCGCAGCCAACCGCTCGGCCAAGGCGGCAGCACCTTCGTTGTTAAAGCCCATTCTGTTGATCAGGGCCCCTTCCGGCTTAAGCCGAAAAAGACGAGGCCCAGGGTTTCCTTCTTGAGCATGGCAGGTGACGGTGCCCATCTCGATGAAGCCAAAGCCGAGTGCTGGCCAAAAAGAGACCGCCTCTCCATCTTTGTCGAGTCCTGCGGCGAGTCCAACCGGGCCTGCCAGCCGAAGCCCTCCGACCATGATCGGTGAAAACCGCCGAGGCGGCCCTACGAGAATGCGAATGAAAAATCCGTGAAGCCGGGGTGCTGCCGAAAGGGTGGACATCACCAAGCGGTGGGCCCGCTCTGCGTTCAACATGAATAAAAAAGGACGGGTGAGCCGCCACATCAAAGACAGTAGGATTCGACGCATAAGGCATACCTAGCACGGGGACCTATGATGGGGGTCGGCAGGGGGTGTCCATGATACGTTACTCCAATGGCCATTCAGTTTTTACAGTTATTGCCCATGCTTTTTATGCTCGGGTGCTCCACCGCCATTGCCACTGGGCCTTTCGAGGGCTTGGCTGCCCCTGGGTTTCAAGCACCAACAATGGACGGCGGTAATTTTCGCCTCGAGCAAACCCAGGGCAAGCCAACGGTTTTGGTGTTTTGGGCCTCTTGGTGTGGCCCTTGCCGGAAAGAGGCGCCCGAGGTGGCTCGTATCGCCCACAGCTATGGGGCCGCTATCAATGTGGTCGGGGTTAATGCCGGGGAGACCCTCAGTGTTGCTCGCCGGGCTGCGGCCGAGATGGGGGTCACATGGCCGGTTGTGATGGATTCAGACGGAAAAATTCAGTCTCAATACAAGGTTACAGGCATCCCCTTGGTGTTGGTCCTCGACAAAGATGGTTTGGTGCGGCACCGAAATAACGGCGTCCCCACGGATATCCATCGTTTGCTCGATGGGCTGTCATGATGGTGCAGTCAGTCTTAGCTTACCGTGTGGTTCAACAAGCAATGGTGCAGTCATGAAGGTCTTGGTGACAGGCGGCGCAGGATTTATCGGCTCGCATTTGGTGCGCGCATTGTTGGGCCGTTCAGATGTGGTGACGGTGCTCGACAATTTTGATGATGCATACGACCCGGCCATAAAATTGGCGAATATCGAGGGCTTGGACATCCGCTTGGTTCAGGGAGATGTTCGCGATCGGTCTGTGGTTGAATCGGCGCTAGCTGGGGTCGATGCCGTGGTCCACCTGGCCGCCTTGGCGGGGGTTCGTGAATCGCTTGAAGACCCTGCACGCTATGCGAGTGTCAACGTTGGCGGTACCGTGACTTTGCTAGAGGCTCTCCGCAGTCGGGGTGACATTCCTTTGGTGTTTGCGGGATCGAGCAGTGTATATGGAGAACGGCAGTCTGGGCCGTTTCGCGAGACAGATGCCCTCGGGTTTCCATCGAGCCCCTACGCTGGGAGCAAGCGCGCAGCGGAGTTGATGTGTCATGGTGCCCATCTAAGTTGGGGACAGGTTGTGACCATTTTGAGATTTTTTACGGTGTATGGGCCCCGGCAACGCCCGACAATGGCCATCTCTAAGTTCATCTCTATGGCCAAGTCTGGGCAGACCATTCCCTTGTTCGGCGGTGGACTCTCTCGCCGGGATTACACCTATGTCAGTGATGCAGTCTCATCGGTCTTGGCAGCCCTCGCAAAGCCCACGGGCTTTTCGCTCTTTAATGTTGGCGTGGGCGAGCCGGTGACCCTCAATGGCCTCGTGGATGCGATTTTCGAGGCCACAGACTGTACGGTACCGGTTGAGCGCTTCCCGGAACAGCCTGGTGATGTGTCGCTCACCTGGGCAGACCCTTCAGCAATAGAGGCGGCTTTGGGCTGGCGAGCTGAGGTGGGCCTTATTGCGGGCCTTGAGCGAACGGTTGCAGCGGGTGAAACCTAGGCGCTGCTAAGCGACCAGCTTGGTGTTGCGCACGAACTCTCGGAAATAATGCAGTCCGCTAAACAGGGAGCAAAAGGTCGCAATCCACAGCAGGATGATGCCGATGGAGTGGACATTCAATCCCATGAGTTCGTGGTGATACAGTAAAAATCCAATCGCAGCACCCAGGTAGGCGGTTTTCAATTTGCCCAATGAGCTGGCAGCGATGACCAGACCTTCTTGGCTTGCGATACCACGCAATCCGGTGATCGCGATTTCTCTGCATAATAATAAGGCGACAATCCAAGCGGGAGCGCGGCCCAAGGGGACGAGCATCACCAAGACAGTAATCGTCATGAGCTTGTCGGCGAGTGGGTCCAAGAATGCACCGACTGGGCTGACCAAGTCCCACCGTCGTGCGAGCCAACCATCGACGATGTCGGTGATCATGGCGATCACGAAGATGACCAGTGAGACCAGTGCCTCTTGTTTGGTCGGCTCTGTTAGCAACAGCCACACCATCACTGGGATCACAGCGATGCGTGCCACTGTCAGGATGTTTGGCAGGTTCCAGAATCCTTTACTCTTCACGGTCTCTCCGGCACATAGATGATGGGGCGCGTATTTTTGAAGTAACGCCGCAGGGCCAGCACGCGCTTTACATATGTTTGAGTCTCTGGAATATTGGGTACGGTCATGGTGCGCTTAACCCTGTTCGGACCTGCATTATAGCCCGCAAGCGCAAGGCGTAGATCACCCTGAAAAATATTGAGCATTTTGGCAATATACCGTGTGCCGCCGTCAATACATTGGGCCGGGTCGAAGGGGTCAGTCACCCCGAGGTCTGCTGCTGTGGGGGGCATCAGTTGCATTAGGCCCTGGGCGCCTGAACGGGAGACGGCGTTTGGGTTCATACCGCTTTCGGCCAATACCACTGCCTTGATGAGCGAAGGCTCCACAGTGTAACGGTGCGCCGCTGCGGTGATCAGCCCATCAAAGGTGTCGAGCGAAGGGAAGGACTTCAGGTTGACCCTTCCAACTTTGGGTGGCGGACCTTCGACATCAAAAATTGCGTATGCCACAGCACTGCTGGGTGAGTCTGTGAACGAAACCGAACCGTCGCTGTGCTCAGCACGCCAAACATCTCCTGCAATGGCCATCGGTATCACAAAGAATATCCACATGACCTTCAGGTATGGAGGGGAAACAAATACTGCAAGACGAGATACAGACATTGGCATGAATCAAAGCACTGACACAGTTGTGGTCGGCTCTGGCATCGCCGGCTTGTTGTTCGCTTTGGAAATGGCCAAAGTCGGCTCCGTCCTCGTGATCACCAAGGTCGATCGGAGCGTGACCAATACTGTAAAGGCCCAGGGCGGGATCGCTGCTGCTTGGGCAGAGGGTGACTCCTGGGAGGAGCATGTTCAGGACACGCTCACAGCAGGTGTAGGATTGTGTCGGCAGGCTGTTGTGGAGCAAGTGGCGTCAAAAGCGCGAGAAACCGTTCAGGGGCTCATTTCTTTGGGGTGCGCCTTTGATGAAACGGAAAATGGCTACGACCTTCACCGAGAGGGCGGGCATTCTGCGCGTCGTATTTTGCACAGTAAGGACAGCACTGGTGCGGAGATTATGCGGGCTTTGCTGGTCCGTGTAGACGCCCATCCTGAGATTGAAATCAGGGAGCACACGATGGCTGTCGACCTGATTACCCAGGGCACCTTGGCGCGTCGGGCAGGGAGACTTCCCCCTTCTGACGACCGCGTCTTGGGCCTGTACGCACTCGATACGCAAAGTGAGATGGTTTTTGCTGTTCCGGCCAAGGTTGTGGCGTTGTGTACAGGGGGTGCGGGCAAGGTGTATTTGTATACATCCAACCCTGATATCGCCTCTGGGGATGGTGTGGCCATCGCCTGGCGAGCTGGTGCCACCGTGGCCAATATGGAGTTTGTCCAGTTTCACCCGACCTGCTTGTTTCATCCCCAGGCCCGCAGTTTTCTGATCAGTGAAGCGCTTCGCGGAGAGGGTGGGGTTTTGCGGAATGGGAGCGGCGAGGCTTTCATGGCTCGGTATGACCCCAGAAAGGAGCTTGCTCCCCGTGACATTGTCGCCCGTGCCATCGACGCCGAGATCAAGCGCACAGGCGAGGATTGTGCGTGGTTGGATATGCGCCATATGGACCGTTCGGCGATTGCACACCATTTTCCCACTATCGATGCCCGATGTTGTGCCTTGGGAATTGACATGGCGAAGGCGCTCATTCCCGTGGTGCCCGCTGCGCACTATTTTTGCGGTGGAGTCGTGACCGACATTCACGGTGAAACGGATATTGAAAACCTATTTGCCCTCGGTGAGGTCGCTTGCACAGGGTTGCATGGGGCCAATCGCTTGGCGAGCAATTCGCTGTTGGAGGGCGCGGTGTTTGCGAAAGCGGCAGCATTGGTGGCCCATGGTCGACTGGAGTCGATCGCGACACCACCCGGCCTCCCCACATGGGACTCTGGCGAAGCCAGTGAGCCAGACGAGCAGGTTGTTATCACCCAAATCTGGGATGAAGTACGTCGATTTATGTGGAATTACGTTGGTATCGTCAGAACGAATAGACGATTGTTGAGAGCCCGAAAGCGCATAGAGCTGGTTCAAGAGGAAATTCAGACCTATTATTGGGACTTTAAGCTGACCGGTGATCTGGTGGAACTAAGGAACTTGGCGACTGTTGCTGAGCTTGTGGTGGAATGTGCGCTCCGCCGCCGAGAGAGCCGAGGACTGCACCACAACACCAATTATCCGGAGTCAGATGCACGTTTGGCCCATGACACCATTCTGAAGCGACGGTGGTGATCAGCCGCCGTAGGCACTCTCGAGTTCCAGGACGGTTTTTGGGATGGACCCGGTAAGTACTTCAGGCTTGTCATCGGTGACGAGCACATCATCCTCGATGCGAATTCCGCCAAAACCACGCCAGGCGGCTGCTCGCTCAAAGTCGACTGTTGATGAAAAGGTGGACCGAAACTCGGGCGCATCGAGGATTGCTGGGATCACATAAAATCCTGGCTCTACGGTGACGACCATTCCAGGCTCTAGGTCCAAGTCCAGGCGGAGATAGCCCAGGCCAAATTGCTCAGAGCGGACGCGGCCAGGCGCATAGGCCGCCTGGTCGCCAAAGTTTTCGAGGTCGTGAACGTCGAGGCCGATCAAGTGCCCAACACCGTGGGGGAAAAATAAGGCATGGGCTCCACATGCGACCGCGTCCTCTGGGCTGCACTTCACCAGTCCTTCATCAGCCAAGAACTGAGCCAACACGAGGGCACTTTCGATGTGAACATCTCGGTATCGGGTGCCAGATCGGACGAGAGCGATACCGCGTAACTGGGACTCCAGCACAGCTTCGTACGCTGCTTTTTGCCGGGGAGAAAATCGGCCTGATACTGGCCAGGTTCGGGTAACGTCGGTGGCATAGCCGGACTTCGACTCAGCACCGCCATCTAAGAGCAACA
Source organism: Deltaproteobacteria bacterium UBA796 (assembly GCA_002296975.1). GTDB lineage: Bacteria > Myxococcota_A > UBA796 > UBA796 > UBA796 > UBA796. Next base: position 16,144 of record DBIS01000230.1, read on the forward strand.
GTTGCCCATCTTGGAGGGTGTTGACGTAATTGAAGTTGTGTAAGACCTCTCCCCGAACGGTGACGATGGAGGGGTAGGCCAGGCTGAGCCCTGCGCGCATAACCACATCATGAAAAGCGGCGGCGATGTGTTGCTCGTGTGCGCCGTGGTGAGTGGCAGCGATCGCAGCAAGGTGGGCTGCTCGTGTCACTTTGGCGGTGGAGCGCATCTCATCAACTTCTGAGGTGTCCAGGCGGCGACGCATGGCGATGATCGCACTGATCAGGCCCTCGTGGCCATTTTTTGAACCGAATTCCAAGCTGGATTTGGAGAGTTGGCTCGCTTTTTGAGTTTGAGCGAGGTCCGGCACGGCGATCGTGGCGAGCCCGTTTAAGGCCTTTGCGTCTATTTCAAGTTGAGTGCTTGGTCGGACATTCGAAAACCCGAGCGCGGTGCCCAAGGCTTGGATGCTGTGGCTGGCCCCGTGCCAAAGCGCATCGTCGTGGCTCGGCTTCGGCAGGTATAGGACCGATTGGCCCTCGACGATCAACAGGGCGGCGCCCGGGTGAGTACAGCCTGTGAAATACAAAAAGCTGGAGTCTTGTCGAAAAGGCAGCGGCGACATGGGCAGATTGCGTGGACGGTGGCCATGGCCCATCAATAAAATGGGGGCATCCAGGGCCTGACTCAAGTGGGTCCGACGGCGGGCGTGAATGATGGGGTCGAGCATGGTGGCCTCAAATAATATCGGCGCGGGTCACCAGGGCTTCCAGTGTGTAGCCCGCATTTTTAAACATCTCAGAGGCACCTTCGCACCGGTCGACGACGCAAAGAATCTGGACAACCTCCAGCCCCGCAGCCTCGACGGCCTTGATGGCCCTGAGCAAGCTGCCGCCGGTGGTGACAGTGTCCTCGATCATGGTGACTTTTGAGCCGTCGGGTAGGCCGAAGCGTCCCTCGACCTGGTTGCCAGCACCATGGCCCTTGGGCTCTTTTCGGACCATAAACCCATGGAGAGGTCGGCCTTGGAGCCAGCTGTGTGTGATCACTGCGCCGGTAATTGGATCTGCTCCAGTGACAGGGCCGCCGATGCCGACGGCCTGTGGGTGAAGATTCTCCAAGATTAGCTTGGCTAAAACTGTCGCCCCTTCCGGGCTGAGTGTGGTCTGCCTAGCATCAACATAGAGGTCGCTGGTTTTTCCGCTGGCCAAGGTGAAGGTGCCTGTTCGGACCGACCGTTTCTTGAGAATCTCTACCAGACGTTCTTTCATGCGAGGGTGTCCATCCATTTGATCATGTCTTTAATGACCGTCTCCCCTTCAAGCTCGTTGAATATCTCGTGGTAAAGCTCGGGATAGCTGATGGTCTGCGCTTTTCCGCCCCAGTTGCGGGCCAAGGCAGCAGAGGCCTTCCAGTCGCAGATGGCATCGGCTTCACCCAAAAGCATCAACAAAGGAGTCGTGTACGCTGTGGCATGGTCAATCACGCGGGCCTGGGACTTCACCATTTCGGTGAACCACCTCGGGGTTATTGTTGAAAAAACCATGGGGTCTGCGAGGTATTTGTCGACCACTGGCTGGTGACGGCAAATCAGGCTGGGGTCGACCTCGTTGTCCAAGTTTAGTCCTGGGAGCACCTTGGAGAGCAACCTTGCCCCCAAGACTTTAAGGGCGGGGGCCTGGATCGCGACGGCCACGTTGGGATCGGAGAGCGCAAGGCCGCGGATACCATTGTCTAGCCCTTCGATCGCCACATCTAGGGCGACCAAGCCCCCCATGGAGTGACCGATGAGCACAAGCGGGCCATCGATGGTGGCGGCTGCGGCTCGGACATCCTCAAGGTACTGCCTCCAGCGGTCTACATGCCCGCGCTTGCCCTCAGATTGTCCATGCCCTCGAAGTTCGACCAAAGTCACAGCCCAGCCGGCGTGGTTGAGGGCCTCTACCACGTGTTCGTAGCGGCCGATATGCTCCGCTAAACCATGAACGATAAGTGCCTGCTTGTCTCCTTCTCCGGATTTTCCGAGACGGAGTTTGGTGCCATCGGCAGAATGAATGGTGGTGGTGTTCATGATTGCATGTCCTATCGGAGTAAAAAGAGTGAGAGGTCTTCGAAAGTGGCGATGACCGCGAGGCAGAAGAGCATCATCAGCAAGAAGGGTGCGGTGGCTTTGATAACCGTGATGATATTCTTATTGAACACAGTCGACGAGACGAAGAGGTTTACGCCCATTGGTGGGGTGAGGTAGCCCAGCTCCAAGTTGACGATGAACATGATTCCGAAGTGGATGGGGTCCATGCCGTAGCTGACGGCGATGGGAGCCAACAGGGGCGCCACGATCAAGATGGCGCTGATGATCTCCATCACGCAGCCGAGGGCAAGTAAGAACAAATTGCAGAGAATCAGGAACTGCCACTTGGAGCTGACGACCGTTTGCAGCCATTCTGCGGCAGCTTGGGGCACCATTTGCTCGGAGAGGAATTTGTTGAATGCGATGGCGAGCACAATGATCAAAAACAATGAGCCCATCATCACGCCGGAGTCAGCCAAGATTTTAGGCAGGCGTCGAATGGACATTTCGCGGTGAATAAACAGCTCGACGAACAAAGCGTAGACAACCGCCACTGCGGCCGCCTCGGTCACTGTGAATTTGAGGGGCCCTAAGATTCCGTAAATGCCGCCTAAAATCATCACTGGGAGCATCAGGGAGGGGATGGAGCGTTTGAGCTGCTTAAAGACATTATTGCTGTAGCTACCGTCATATTCGACGGGGCGGATATTGTTTCCAGGGGCATCGGGGCGGGTTTGGTACATCGTGTAGATCACCAAGACTGAAGCGATAAATAAGCCAGGTAGGATTCCCGCAATAAACAGATCGTTTGGCGACACTTGGAAGTCTTGACTGGACACCATGATCGCAAAGATGATCATGGGTACCGATGGTGGGATGATGATGCCCAGAGATCCGGCGGAAGTCAGCACCCCGAGTGAGTAGTTTTCTGGGTAGCGCTCTTCGACCAGCATTGGAAACATAATCGAGCCCACCGCGATGACGGTGACCGGGCTCGAGCCAGAGATGGCGGCAAAGATCACGCAGGCGAAGATGGTGGCGATCCCGAGTCCACCTGGGGTTTTACCCATGACGGCTCGGGCGAGTGCCACGAGGCGGTTGGCGATGGACCCTTGGGTCATGATGTTGCCCGCCAGCACGAAGAATGGAATGGCCAGTAATTCTTCCTTTTTGACGGCCTCGTACATGTCTTTGGCGACGATGTAGCCCGAGATGTCCTGAATGAGGGTGACGCAGGCCACCGAAGCAACACCGACGGTCAAAAACAGGGGTGCACCCACCAAAATAAGCAGGACCGCACCCATAAAGATGAGGGTAGGTGTGCCGATTCCAAGGGTGGCGACCAGGCCGATCAGGATACCTGGAAGCAGGCCTGCGATGATGAGGTCTCGGGCGGCTCGCTTGTTCGGTGGCTGAAGTTCGATGGCCACCCCGTCCTTGCCAGGGGGAGGCAGGATATGAGTCTCCTCAAAAGTTCCGCTAAATGCGAGGCCCAAAAAGCGCAGGGCCATGATGAGAAAGGACAATGGAATGACGGCCTGAGCAAGCCACAGGGGGAACTTTTGGCCGGCGGCTGTCTCCTCTTGGAGTTGCTCTACCGATGGGCCATCGACGAGCCCGAGAAGGGCGTCGAGTTCGGCGTCGAGTGCGTCTGCGCCCATGGCGTCTTCGGCAACCTTTTCTGCCTGGGTTTGGAGGTTGGACCAGACATGGGCCTCGCCGTCAGCGTTGCCCGGTGTCCACCAGGCGCCGAGCATTGCGAGCGCAAGTAAAAACAGGCTGACCGAACCCACCACTGACAAGGCCAGCCTGTCCCAAACAATGGGTGTGAGCGGGGCCTTGTCATCTGCCTCTGGGGTGGGGATGTCCATTCGCCGCATGCGACGGAGCGCAAGGCTCGAGCCAAAAAACCCGATGACCGCTGCAAGTGTAAGAACGACGCCAATCCCAGTCTGACCTAAAATTGCATCGCCCAATAAATTGACCGGGCTGATTAGCCAGCCCCATAGGGGTAGGGCATCTTGGCCCGAGCCACTCACCAAACTTTCGTCGACAAGGGCGATGGCGTAGTCCGAAAATGTCCAGCAAAATCCAGCGGCAGTCAGGGCTGAAAATCGCTTTGCCAGGCGTGCTGCTTTGCCTGATAAAAGGCGCTCGGTGGCATCCACAGCCAGATGCTTGCGCTCTCGGGCGGCCAAAGATGCGCCTAAAAACCCGACCCATACCATCAACACAACCGCCATATTGGGGCCGCCCTGAATCTCTAGATCGACGAAGGAGACCTCTCGGCGCAGATAGTCCAAAAAGGACAGGCCGGTCATCGCGAGCATGGCGACACCAATGAATGCCTTTTCGACATTGGCCCACATGCGATCAGCCTCAGTGGCCACGGCCTTGACGATGGCGAGCGCTCCGGACACGACCAATATGATGCCGAAAACCAGGTTTGACAGCGGGCCGTCGGCCAAGCTGCTCCAGGTGTTGGCGATGGTGCGGTCGAGGGTGTTTACCGCTCGTTCGACCTGCTTAAATACAGCGTTGATGGGCGATGCCATATCGAATCAGTCCCCGAGTTTGCCGACCACAGACTTATAGGTGGGGATCAGGTCGCGGTGTGTGGCCAAAAAGCTCTTGTGGACGGCTCTGGTTTTTGCTTTGAGCACAGCCCGCTCGGCATCGGTCAGGGCGATGACCTTCTTGCCCATGCTTCGGATGGTATCCAGAAGCTCGTCTTCAAGGGCGCGAACAGCCAAGCGACCGCGGGCAGACTCGGCGAGTGGGTCGCCGATGACGACCTTTTGAAGCTCTGGAGGCAGGGAGTCGAGAAAGACCTTTGAGTAGACCACGGCTGCGGGTTGATAAATATGCCTGGACAAAGTGTAGTGGCTGACAGGCTCAATCCACCCAGCAGCTAGAGAGAACAAAGCGGTGTTGTCGAAGCCGTCAACGATGCCGGTGTTGAGCGCAGGGAGGACCTCGGAGGTGGGCTTGGCCACGGCCTGAACACCCAACATCTTGTACATATCCAAGTGTACTGGGTTTTCTTGGGCCCGCATTTTGTATTTGGAAAGCTGCTCCGGGTTTGAGGCGGGGCCGTTGGTCGCAAAGTTACGCCATCCGTTTTCGGCCCACCCGCCCAATACGAAACCCTTGGCCTCAAGTGCAGACTTTGTGGGCTCAAACAAGACCTCATCCAAGACAGCATCAGCTTGGGCGTTGGTGGAAAACAAGTATGGAAGCTCGATCATGGACAAGATGGGTATGTCCAATGCCTCGCCCATTGCACCCGTTGAAAAGCCTCCGCCTTGGATACGTTCTCCGCGGGCGACATCCTGAATGCACTCGATCTCGGAGCCCAATGACCCGCCCAAGAACAGCTTGACCTGAATCCGACCGCCACTCTCTGACTCGATCCGCCGTTCGACATCTCGGAGTTGCTTGGCCCAAGGCGTGTTGTCAGGGGCGACGGTAGCGAAGTTCATGACGAACTCCGCCTCGGCGTGGGCCGTTGAGCCAAGGGCGGCGAAGGCAGCCAGAGAAGCGATGAGAATGGCGGGTGTGCGCATGATTGTGTCCTTAGTTGACGAAGAGGTCTGAGCGTTTGGCTTTCAGGTTCTTGGCCTTGAGTTGCTCTGCGCGATTCTCTGGTGCGATTTCGGGGATGGCTTCAGGATCGGCGGCAAGCACTTCGTCGAGGAGCTTGATGAACAAGGCAGCGTCTTGCTTTTTAGTGGCGTAGTACTTGGCCTTGAGCACCTTGGTGCCAAGATAATTTGGCTCAATGGAGATGGACTCATCCATTTTCAACAAGGCTTTGTCGATATCACCGCCTGCAAAGCCAGGAGCAACAGCGTAAACAACGCCGAAGTACCGGTCTGGTCCCGCGTAGAAGTAGTTTTCGTCGAGCTCCTCTACCTTGGCGATATATCCTTTAACGGTGTCCTTGTGCTTGATTAGCGTGGAGAAGCCTTTGAGCTTCGCCCACTTACCGAGGGCAGAGGCGGCCCAATACAAACAACCCGCGTCGTCGATGCTCATCACTCGAATGGCGGTGCGCTCGGTCTCGTCGCCTTTTTGAAGCAGGTCTGTGAACTCGGTGTTCACGGCCATACAGCGTCCACCCCATTGGACGGCAGTGTCCCAGGCAGCCAGCTTTTCTTCCTCGACATCTGTTTTTACATCGCCCCAAAAGTACCACCCTCGGGTGAGCAATGTGGCGGCCTCGCGGTTGGTGGGGTCGGCCGTGTATGCGGCTTCAAATTTGTCCAATGCAGCTTTGAGCTTTTGGGCGTCATCGCGACCTTGCCATAAGGTGAGTCCTTCTTGGTACAAGGTCGCAGATTCTGCTGCGGTACCGCTGGCAGAACCTTGTTCATAGGTGGCGGAGTGCTTTTCGAAGCAGCCGACAAGGCTGAAGGACAGGGCGAAACAGGAGAAAATACGCATGGATGCTCCGATATTAGGGGTAACTGTTGGCACAGGCTGAGTATTGGTCCTCTTGAACCATGTCAACGGGTGGGGGTGCGCCATGGTGACATCCTTACATCGCTGTGACCGGAGGACTTGCCCTGGTACCCCTCAGGGGCTACAACTGGCCTCCCGAATGAGAACCAATAGGGGGTGGAGGTACCCATGCTCACCCCAGATGTTCCGATCGCGCTGACCTTTGATGACGTGCTGCTCAAGCCAGCACACTCGACTGTTTTACCGCGAGATGTGTCCTTGAGGACGCGGGTTGCCCGCGAGCTATACCTGAACATTCCCCTGTTGTCGTCGGCGATGGATACCGTCACAGAGGCCGACACGGCAATCGCGATGGCGGTCGAGGGCGGGATGGGCATCATCCACAAAAACCTGAACCCACTTGAGCAGGCCCGAGAGGTGTCCAAGGTCAAGCGCGCAATGACAGGTGTGGTCTCGAACCCGATAACCATGCGGCCGGATCAAAGTCTCGAGGTGGCCCGCCGAACCATGAAGGAAAACCGGATTTCGGGCTTACCTGTTGTGGAGGGTGACCGGCTTATCGGTATATTGACCGATCGAGACCTGCGTTTTGAGCGAAATATGAGCCGGTCCATCGCCGAGGTGATGACCCCTCAAGATAAATTGGTGACATGCCGCCCAGGGGTATCTTTGGATGACGCCAAGGCATTGATGGCGACCCATAAGATTGAGAAGCTGTTGATCACGGAAGGCGATGATGTGCTCCGTGGTTTGATTACTTTTAAGGATGTGCAGGCGGCCTCTCGGCTGCCCAACGCCGCCCGCGACGATGAGGGCAGACTCCTGGTGGGCGCTGCTGTAGGGGTGGGCGCAGATTGCATGACGAGGGCGGCCTTACTGGTCGAGGCCGGTGTGGATTTGCTCGCTATCGACACGGCTCACGGGCATTCACAGGGCGTACTCGATGCCACAGCCGCTTTGCGCGGTGCGTACCCAGACCTTGCTTTGGTGGCCGGAAACGTCGCCACAGCGGAGGCCACTCAGGCCCTGATCGATGCGGGCGCAGATGCCATTAAGGTGGGGATTGGTCCCGGGTCGATCTGCACCACACGGATTGTTGCCGGTACCGGCGTGCCTCAACTGACCGCGATCGCGGAGTGTTCTGCGGTGGCCCATCGATCGAATGTTCCGATCATTGCTGACGGTGGGATCAAGTTTTCGGGGGATTTGGCCAAAGCTGTCGCTGCGGGAGCAGATGTAGTGATGGTGGGCTCGTTACTGGCTGGTACCGCAGAGGCCCCCGGCGAAATGGTTCTTTACCAGGGCCGCTCCTATAAGGCTTACCGAGGCATGGGTTCGGTTGAGGCCATGCGGGCGGGGTCTTCGGATAGGTATTTCCAAGACGGCGCAGAGGACTCCGGTGATAAGCTTGTGCCTGAAGGCATTGTTGGTCGGGTGCCGTACAAGGGCCCACTCAAGGACATCGTGTTTCAACTGATGGGCGGACTTCGGGCAGCCATGGGCTACACGGGAAGCAAAGACGTCGCGGCCATGCAGGCTGGGTCTCGTTTTGTGCGGATCACCTCTGCCGGCCTGCGGGAGAGCCATGTTCATGATGTCATTATCACCCACGAGGCGCCGAACTACTCCACCTGAGTATTGGGCCGCCTCAGGGTAGACCTCAAAAAAAACGCCGGCGTAATGCCGGCGTTTTTAATTGAAAACCGAGGACCTATTTGATGGCCTTTCGGATTTCGAGGACGGTACCGATGGCGCCGGGGACTCCGCCCTTGACGAACAAGAGGTTGCGCTCAGTATCGATCTTGGCGACTTCGATGTTCTGAATGGTCACCCGTGCATTGCCGAGTTGCCCAGGCATTTTCTTACCCTTGAGAACGTGACCCGGGGTAAGCCGGCAACCGATTGAACCACCGTGACGGAAGAACTCGTGAGTACCGTGGGTCCGAATGAAGCCCTTGAAGTTGTACTTTTTCATGACGCCGCCGAAGCCGCGCCCCTTGGAGATACCCGATACGTCGACGAGCTCGCCCTCGGTAAATACATCAGCGACAGCGACATCAGCGCCCACTTCGAAGCCGGCGGTGTCGGCCAAGCGAAATTCGCGGACGGTGGCCCGAGGCGTGACGCCAGCTTTCTGGAAGTTACCGAGTTGTGCTTTGGTGAAGCCCTTCTCGCTCTTCTTGCCGTGGCCGAGTTGAACTGCACTGTAGCGGTCGTTGCCGTCAGCGGATTTGATTCCGAGAACAACATTCGATGATGCGTCGAGTACGGTGACGGGAGTGACGACGCCACTCTCGGCGAATAAGCGGGTCATACCGATCTTTTTGGCCAAAAGGCCCTTCGTTGCTGCCATGATTTACCTCGCATTGGACGGCGTCTTGCGCCTTCTTACGTGTTGGGTCTGCGAATTGAGACCCCGCGATTTAGCCCGGCATGGGTCGGACAGCAAATTTAACCGCCGCAGTACAGGGCTGATGCGCTCAGGGCGACCGGCCAATCGCTGGTGGCTGGGTCACTGCTGAGTATGTGGAGGATATTTTGGTCGCTCTCGGGGTAACTGGATTCCATGCATGGGGAGGTGGCGATATAGTCCACGCCGACCGTGGTGTTGGCGCCGGGCTCAAGGGTGAGAGGCCCTGCCCATGAGAGCCAAAATTCGCCACAGGCGCTAATGATGTCGTTATTGAGAATCAGAGACGAGACCGTCAGGGGCATATCGCCGGCGTTGCTCAGGACCACCGCACCATTGGCGGTGCAGCCCATGCCCGAAGGTGGAGACATGCTCAGGGTGTCTGAGCCGCCCGAAGCGGAGGACACCGCGAGCATCGGAGCGCAGACGGTGCAATCAGAGTCTGAGCCCTCGCCTGATAAGGGGATTAAAATCCCACCATCGGCAGTGTCGGCATCGATGTCGAGTACGGCATTGTAGCTCTGGATCTCGAAGGGGCTAAAACCCACTTGTACGGTCTGGGTTTGACCTGGGCGAATCACGATGGGCACTGAAAAATCCGCTTCAATCTGAAACACATATGTATTCGATGAGGTCAGGCGAGAAATCAACAGATCACCGGCGCCGGTGTTGGTCAACTGAAGCGCGCGCCAGGAGGTCTCTGCGATGGCGATCGGGCCGAAATCCAAGGACTCAGGAAATGGGGTGATGGTTCCGGCGGTGGGGCTGGTGCCTGAATCGGTGCCTGTGCCCTCTTCTACACCCGAGCCTTTGAGTTGAAGTTCGGCATATCCGACCTCACCGGCGATACCGATGCTCAGTTTTCCTGAATATGGACCCAGAGACGGTGGTGCGAAAGTAACGCTCCCAGTCGCGATCGTACCTGAGGACAACTCCATGGGCAGAACGAGGTCCGAGCCCAGGGAAAAGCCGGTCCCTTCAATAAATGCCGTAGAGATGGTGATTGCATCTGCGCTGTCATTATCGATAATCAGCGTGTCGGTCATTTCAGAGCCGAGTGCCACCGAGCCGAACTCAAAGGTGGCAGGGAGGATCTGAAGTCCGCCAAAGGCGATAACGTCGTCACTGGTGTTTGAGCCACCAGAGTCAACAGCATCCTTTTGAGGCAGTGGGCCGCCACATGCAAAGAGGAGGCAGCTTGCGATGATGTTCAGATGATGGCGCATGGTGCCCAGATTAGCCTGTCTTATGCGTCACGCCACATGGCGAAGCGCCTCGCACCATCAAAAAGTGTACTTGATGGTGGCTGTAGCTGACAGGCCGAAGTCGAACCCGACGGCATATAGCGCGTCGATATCTGCACCCACTGAAAAGTGTGACATCTTGGTGTAGTACTCAAAAGTTGGGCCACCCATGACCACCGGGTGCGGCTCTTCGTGGACCGTAGGGACATACCCCCACTCTTTGCCCGTGACATCCTCTTCGTAGGTCTGGCGGTCCATCAAGAGCGGCGTGAACATCATCCCGCCACCGACGCGCATACCAATGCCGAAACGCCGTGTTGGGTAGACGCTGAATTCGTAGAGCCCGACGATGGTGTAGCTTCGAATATCGCCCTGAATACAGTTTTGCTTTTCTACACAACCGGCGAGCGTTTGCTCATCAAAAGCGGTGCCATTATTGATGCCTTGGAAGAAGCTGACCTCCCATGCCATCGACATATCTTCTTGGTCGTAAAAGTCTTGGCCCACCGCCAAGGCGATGGATGTGCCCGGCTGGAGCCACTCAGCATGGGGTCCGAAGGAAAGGCCCACGCCGACATTTGTCTTGGCGTAGGTACCCTTGATGATTTCGCGGACTGCGCGCTTTACTTTTGGCTTTTCGCCCCGCTCCTCCGCATCATATTCTTCATAGCTCTGCGCCATGGCGTCGGTGGTGCCGAAGAAGGCGGTAAGGCTGAGGAGTGCAACTGTTTTCATGGTGCTCATGTGCGTCAAATCCGTGGCTTCGCGTCATTAACCCGTTGGGTCAGCAGATTAGGATGGCTGGAAGATGAACGGGTAGGAGACGATAACGATACCGCCGCCCTTGGGCTCGGGGAACTTGAAGCGCATAAACCGGCTGTTGATGCACCCTTCCACGGCTTTATTATTCATGGTGGTGGTCTTGGTAGATGCCCTGGACACAGAGCCGGTCTTGGAGATAACGAATTTGACCGTGACCTTTCCGCCCAAGGATGGGTCTTTAGGCAGCTCACGCTGGTAGCAATACCGGATCTGGTTCATATGCTTCTTGATGACTGCATCGATGAGTGACTTGTCGAGGGCGCCGAGGATGATGGGGTCTCCACCGATCCGGCCGATGCCACCTTCGCCCTTCGCACCGAAGTTACCGCCGCCTGAGCCATAGCCTGAAGCGCCTGACCCTCTGCCCTTTGTGCCGAGTCCGCCGAGGCCGGCTGCTGTACCGCCGCCGCCGAGACCTGAACCACGGGCCCCAAGGCCGCCAGAGCCAATCTGTGTACCCTTGGCACCGATGAGACCACCAATGCCGCCGGCGAGATCAGAACTGAGGTTCGCAGATCCGAAGACACCGTCGAGTTCAGCACCATCGCGGAGGGCACCGAGCACCCCTGCATTTTCAGCGACCTCTGTGTCGAGTTTCTTCTTTTGGAGTTCGACTTTATTGCCCTTGGCCTTCTCCATTTTGGCGTCTTTCTTGCCGACTTTGCCTTCTTCCTTCTTGGCCTTCGCACCTTCACCTGCGTCAGGATTGGCGTCTGGTTTGTTTTTCTCTTTTTGCGGTTCTGGTTCAGGTTGCTGAAGCAGCATCTCCACAAAACGGTCTGGGACCTCCAAAATCTCACTCTCGCTTGGGGGCGGTGAGTTGAGGAAGATGACCATAATCATGGCCAGCAAGAAGCACATAAAGGACATCATGCCCAAGAAGATGGGGTCCTTTTGTCCACCGCCGCCCTTGGCTACCTTGGCGCCAGGAGCAACCATTTGGCTAAAAAAGATGACATGGCCCAAGTCGGCCACAACACGGGTGTCGTCGGTGAGCGGGACCTGATAAGCGCCAGGACCGTTCGGGCTTGCCTTGCCAGACTCAATCAAGTCTTGGAAGGTGTGGCGCTGATCGCCGATGTCCACGAATCCGGACCATTTGTCGGACATATTGAACAAAAAGTGGTCGCCGGCACTCTCGAACATGACGAAATCATCATGGGGGAGGTCTTCGGGGGGGACGTAAAAGTCATTGCGCCGCTCTTCTGATGCCTCAGACAAAGTCGGGGCAAGTATCCATGCAACTTTGGCGAAGCCGGGCGGGACCCAACCCATGGGAAGCCCGACAAAGCGCCATCGGTAGCCGGTTGATGAGCCAACAGGGATGTTCGGGCCGCCAGTGGGATAATGCTTGACGTCCATTACGGAGTCGGCCCAAATCTCAGCGACCTCGAGGATTTTGGCTTTTTTACGGTCGACGCCAGCGTTGCTGCTGGCTGTGCCTGAGCGCATAACGAAGGCCATGACGTCTTCGCCGGAGTCGACGATCGACTCGCCGCCTTCGTCTTCACCGGCATTACGGTCGGGGACTTGGTCGGTCCGCTCGACATCTTCCTCGGGCCAGTCAGCTTGGGCTGCGGCCGCGGCACTTGCACCTGTGGCCTTGGCGGCGGGGAGGATGGCTAAAGCGATCGTGATCGGACCAATGGTGATGGTGTCACCGTTGGCGAGGTCCACACTGCCGTCGACGGCAGTGCCGTTTACCTTGGAGCCTGTGTCGCTTCCAAGGTCTAGCAGCTGAACTTGGCCGTCGTCTTTGACGTTGACCACAGCGTGGAGGTCTGCGAGCGCCTCGTCGTCGATGCGCAGCATTGCAGCTGGACCACGGCCGATGGTGACGCTCTCCGCAGAAATTTCCTCGCTGCGTAGGGGAACATCTCCGTTGGAGATATCAAAAGACAGCCGAATGTTGCCGTTGGCTTCGTTCGCCATGATGCGTATTCCTTCGATTCATCCACGGGGTATTGACCCGTGTTGGGGGATTCCTGCGGGTTTATTTGACTTCGTCGACGGATTTGTCCATCTCATCATCGAAGTCTTTCCGAATTTGAATGAGTGGGTTGAAGTTGGCGCGCTTGCGGTCGAGGAGCAATGCCCCTTGTGGCTTCACCAATTCTCCATCCACTTCAACCCCATCAAAGTCAATCTCGGTACGGGACTTGTAGATAACTTTAGGCTCCTCACCGTCCTGCGCGAAGGCAGGAAGAGAGAGGAATGCAGCGGTTAACATCAGGCATCGTCGTGTCATGAATTTCTCCGAGGGGGTCGGCAGCTTTAGAGAACAAGTCTCGGGGGCTACCGCTGTGGGCTGTGTTGCCCAGGGGGTGATGATAAAAACCATGACCCACCATGTCCAGTTTGCCTTCTTAGGGCCGTTTGGACAACGAAAGATGGGCAAAGAGGCTGTCAAAAGGACCATGTAAAAAATGTTTCTTGATTTTATGGGATGAAAGCGGCCGTTCTACCGCCACTTAAAGCGGACGGGTCTTTGGTGCTTGTGGGGGTAAAACGAAAGCCGCCGAGGATGGCTTACACCCTCGGCGGCTTTTTTTAATCTGAACGATCGTGACGGGAGCTATTCTGTGGCTTCGGCCGGTGCCGCTTCAGCCGGTGCCGCCTCAGCAGGTGCCGCTTCAGCAGGTGCCGCAGCAGCTTTTGCCGAAAACTCGTCGTCGCAGAATGCGGTGTTGCTTTGCAGTTGAGGCAAGAGGTCGTCCATAAAGGTCATGACGTCTGCGGCCATGTCAATCTCTTCGGCCTCGACGACCATTTGGGCCTGCTCTAGAACCATTTGCCCCATGTCGATGCCGCCCATCTCAATCATCAGTTCGCAACTGCCATATTTGGTCAACAGCGCATCCAATGAGGCGACCTTAACTTTGAGGTCCTCGAAGACTTTTCTCTGGCGCTTCTTCCGTTCTTCGGCTTCTTGCTTGCGGCGATTCGCCTCTGCCTTTTTGGCAGTCTCAGCATCGATGGCTTTTTGCACCAATGCTTTCCGTTCGAAGACGGGGTGGCCGGGGTCGATTTGGCCTTGAAAGGCGGCAACGTAGGCGTCGAGGTACTTGGATGCCTTCTTGAAGTTTTTGGTGTACTTTCGGTGCAGGGTTGCTGCATTAAAGTAGGCGGCCTCATTTTTGGGATCTGCAGCGATGACTTCGTCGTAGAGCTTGCCCGCGGCTTCGAAGTCCTTTTTACCTCTTAAGCTGACGGCCAGGCCAAGTTTACCCGCGATGTTTCCGGGCTCTGAGCTCGCGACAGCGGAGAAGGACTTGAAGCCCAACTCATAATCGCCAGAGTCGATGGCCAAATATCCCAAGTTAAGATTGGCGGGCACATTCGCGGGGTCTAGCTTGGTGGCGGTCTTGAATTCACTGATGGCGGCTTGCTTGTCGCCCATCACCAAAAAGGTGACACCAATATTGTTGTAGATTCCAGAGTCTCCCTTCGCGAGGGTCTTGGCCTTTTCAGCACAGAGTTGGCTCATCTCGAGCTTGCCCATCTTGAAGTAAATCCGGGAGAGGTTTCGGTATGCGCCAACATTAGTGTTGTCTGCACGCAGTATGACCCGGATATTATCGAGTGCCTCTTCGTACGCCTGGGCGCCTGTCAGTGCCTCGACCAAATTGTTTCGGACGGCGATGTCGTCTGGCGTCTTCTGAAGATAATCTTTATAAAGTTCGGCGGCCTCGGCACCTTTGCCCAACTCGGTGAGCACGATGCCCAGGCTGAATAGTGCGTTGCTGTAGCCAGGGCTCAGGTTGAGCGCTGTACGGTAATGCTGGGCAGCTTTTGCTTTGAACCCTTGCTGTTCAGCTGTCCACCCTGCGTTGTACTGGGCCTTTGCACGCCCAGGATCGGCGGTGATGGATGCCTCGAACATGGTGTATGCCGCACCAAAATCTGCAGCGCTACCCTCGGGTGCGCTTTGGAGAAGTCGGACTCCTTCATTGAAGGTGTCCACGGGGCTGGTGAGGTCGGGCCCCTTTTTAGGGCAGCCCATGAGCGAGGCTGCAAGGACCAAGGCGATTGATGTGTTGCTGAACATGGTTTGCATCCTCTTACAGGTTGGGCTCGAAGGTGGATTCGACGACCGCGGTCGATGTGAATCGCGGTGTGATCAGGTCTTCTGAGAGCCCTGGGTAGTCGTGAGGTCTAAGAACACCGAGCGCCCGAACAGCGAGGGCGGTGTTCTTGTTGTAGAGGTTGAGCTCGTAGGACTTACCCAAGGCTTGGGAGTAGGCTTGGACCGCCTTCTCCTCGTTGGGGTATGCCTTGTCCTCTAGACCCATCCGGTAAATTTCTACCTGTTCCTCGGTGAGTGAAGGCGGGGCGTAGGCACTGCGCAAGGTCTGAGCGAGGTTTTCATAAAGCCCACCAAGGTCGACCAATGCTGCGAGCCCGTATTCACCGGCCCCGAGTCGAATGATGTCGATGTACGAGGCCTCGATGGCCTGGACGGCCTTGGCCTTGGCGATGAGTTGCCCCGTGAGGATTTCAGTCTCCTTCTTTGTGTTGACCGGTCGATCTGGACCGCTGATGTCCAAGGCCAACGCAGCCTCCAGTTTGGGTTTGGCGAGCTTCATCATGACTTGCGCTGCAAACTCGGTCGCCAGGCCCATTTCAGCCCCGCTGGCCTTCACGGCATCATACTCGGACACCAGTTTTTTCCAATGAGACTGAGCTGAGCGCTTCTGTTCTTCAAGCGCCAGCCCATATTGGAGCTTGGCGAAGAAAATTTGCTCCGTGGTTTTACCCTCGGGTGAGGAAGCATAGCCCTGGTAGATTTTTGCAGCTTCAGCCCACTTGCCGTGTTTCTCCAAAATCTTACCGATGGTGAGCTTCACATCAGAGATACGCTCGTCCTTGGGGTAGGTTTTGATGAAGAGTTGGTAGTTTTTGATGGCCTGGGTGGGGTGGCCCATGGCCGCCTGAAAAAGGGCGGCGGAGTAGATGGCCTCTTTGGAGCTACTGTGCTTGGTGTCCAAACCAAATAGCTGTTCATAATAGGACGCAGCGCTCGCAAAGTCGGCGATGTTTTCGTAGTCGAAGCCCAAGTTTGCGATGGTGTCTTTATAATATTTGCTTTTGGGGAAGTCCGTGACCAAGGTCAGGCGGGTGTCCATCGCCTGTTGGGGCATCTTTTCCTGGTGGTAGTAAACAGCGGCGTTGTTGAGCGCTGTGTCGGCCACTTCGGACTCGGGGAACTCTGCATAGAAGGCCATGAATGAGCCGGCTGCAGCGACGCTATTTTTGTCTTTCCCAAGGTTGATTTCGATCAGTTTGAAAGAGGCACGTTCATAAACATTGTATACGGACTTCTTGAAGGTGGCCCGGCCCAGTCCCTGTTGGTCATAAAAAGCCTTCGCGACCTCTTTGAGGTTTTGCCAGTCTTCGACAAGGTTGAAGGAGTCGAGGATAAGGTTGGCTGCTTGTTCAGCCTCTTTCGACTTGGGGTTCATGTTGATGACTGTCCGGAAACGGTCAGATGCCTCTTTGAACTGGTTCTTGTGGTACAGCAAGTAGGCCGATTTATAGATGACGTTTCGTGTATTTTTGTCGTCAGGAAAAATGCGGGACCATTGGTCGCATGCTGCCAATGACTTGCTCTCCCAGTCGACCAATTCCATGCGTTGAGTCTTGGTCTCAGGTTTTGGAATGCGGCCAGCCCGTTTTTCGCTTGCAACCATCTTGTCGGCAGCGAATATGGCGGACTCTGCACAGAAGCGTGAGTGTTTGCCCTTGGGGTCGATGCTGACCACCTTCATGTATTGGACATAGGCTTGGTCATACTTTTTAAGCTTGTAAAGCAGCTCGCCAAAGGCGTAGCGCATATCGTAGCTGTATTTGGATGTCGGGAACTCCGCGATGTAGACAGTGTATGCCCGCTCAGCGAGGCTGTAGGACTCCCTGGCGCTGCGCCCTGTGCCTAGTTTTTTCGCATCGCTGTGGTAGTTGATGGCCACAGTCCGAAGGCTCTTTTCGATGTATCGGGTGGCCTCATTGATGGCGTCTTGGTCTGCGGAGTTGGCCCGGGCCCAAGCGGAGCTCTTGCCGTAGTTGTCCAATAAGCGCTTGATTTCGTTGAGCGTGTCCTTTTTCCGGCCAATTTTCTGATAGGCAAGGATGATCTCGTTTTGGTAATCTGGAGCCTTCGGGCTTTGGGGGTCTTCTGCAACTAGCCGCCGATAGGTTTGGATGCATTGCTCGAATTTACCTTGTTCGAAATACATGCTCGCCAGGCGCGAGAGCATTTTACGAATGAGGTCGGTCTTGCCAAGCTTCGTGAAGTATCCATAGGCTTCGTCCATCTCGCCAGCGTCTGCGAAGAAGCGAACCAGGTCCTTGAGTGCCTCGTCTTGGAGGGTGAGTTGGGATTTTTTCCCGCCATTTTGCTGGGCAGCCATAGAGAAGGCGACAACCGACTTCATGGTGTCGATTCCCTTGCCGAACTCGCCAACATTATAATAGCACCACGCCAATTTATATAGGGCAAAGGCGTATTTTGTTGAGTTCTTGTACTTGGTGGCCTTTTGGTAGGCAAGCAGCGCCTTGTAGGCGTTGTTCTTGTCGAAATAGTACTCACCAATCATGACATAGGCGTCTGCGGTGTACCGGCTTTGTGGGTAGCTTCGGACCAGCTTGGTGAACTCCTTGACTGCGTCATCAGCCCGGTCAGTATCTTGAAGCGCGGAGGCCAAATAGAATGTGGCCTCGTCTGCCCGGCGGTATTGAGGGTAGCTTCGCAGGATGTTTCGGTACAATTTGATGGACTTGTTTTGCCAGACCATTGAGCCGTCATTGTCGGCGATCATATTTTCTGTGGAGCAGCCTGGGGTGTTGAAACAATTGTCGAACTGGGTTCGAAAGGCGCCCATTTCGTTGAGGTAAACGTCTCGACCTTCTTCAAAAAAGAGGTCGGCCAGACGAAGGAGCATCTCTGCCTTCTGCTCGCCCCGAGGCGGGTTATTTCGCAGGAGATCTTTTAGGAAGTTGATGGACTCATGGCGTTTTTCTCTCGCTTTTTGGCGATAGAATTCAGATTGTGTCTCGACACCGACATCGTCGAGCTTGAGTACCCGACGTTTGTCATCATCTTTGGCCCATGCTGAACCAATGGTGAGGGCGAACAGGGCCACGATTGTAGGTATACGCATCATTTTGCTTCTCTCTCGTATGGGTGGGGGCATGCCCCAAAAAAGCTCTACTTGCAGGAACCCTGCTCGGTGTAGTGGTAGTAGCCGAGTTCATCTCGCCAGAACTCGCCGTTGAATGGCCAGTAAATAAAGTCCGTCGCTGTTGCGAAGTCCAAGTCGACTTGGCCTGAAAGGTTTGCCAAATCGGGGTTTTGGAATTTGTATTGGTAGTCAACCCGCTGGGCATCGATGACCTCAAAGCGGACCATCTCAGAGTTTGAAAGCAGGTCCTGCAGGTTGTTGGCCCACTGTGCCATTTCGGCAAGCATAAAGCGGCCGGCGCGTCGCTTGAGTTTGGACCTGTCCTTTTCGATGACCTTCTTCAGGAGCGCCCCAACGGTGTCTCTCCACTCGGCCTTCTGACGGTTGATGAGGTCGATCTCGTCATCGAGTAGGTCGAGGTGGGAGACGATGCCCGCGATGTCTCGGTTACGAAGTAGCTTTGTGAAGAAGCGTGTCGGGATTTGTGTCTCGACTGCGGAAGGACCAAAATAGGTATCCCAAGCTTGTTCGGCCATTTTGAGCTGCTCTTTGGATGCATAGCCCTTCACAAAGGTCTTCAACTCTTGTTGGATTGGGCGGGTTTCACCCTCGAAACCGAGTAAAATCCGGTTGACCTCTTTGTATTCACACAAGTTGAAGAAGGTGAGCGCCCGAAGATAGTCGACCTCTGGGATGAAATCCTGAGTGTTAAAGAAGGGGCTTCGGATGGTTAGCAACTGACCCAGCGTGTGGTTCAAGTTGTTCTGCATAAAGTTGGCCCAAGCACCGGAGAAAAGAGATTCTGGCCAGGTGGATGAGTCGTGGTCGACGAGATCAAAATATTTTGATGCGTTGTCAAAGCGCTCGATTTTGTAGTACATCCGCCCAATGTTCATGAGGGCCATGTTGACCAAACTCTTTTGCGCTGCGAGTTCTGCCTTGTTTTTGGCCTCTAATGGGTGGCGTACCACATCCATAAAGGCACGCTTAGCGCTCTTATATTTGGCCTGCTTGTAGTAGGTGATGGCCTCGAGGTAGCGGGCCTGTCTGTACAAATTGGACTTGCTGGAGATTTGGCCGAAGAACTTCCGCGCCTCATTGAGGTCGCTGCCTGCGAAGCTGCGAAGGCCCATCAAATAGAACATCTTGTTTTTTGAGCCCCGAGGATAGGACTCGACAGGGACCTTGGGCGCGATCTTGAGGATCTCAGTTTCGTCACCGGTAAATCGGGCCATCCGCACCAATTTTGGCAGGGCGTACTTGAAGTAAGCGGTGTTAGGGCCCTTGTTGACCACCTTTAAAAAGAAGTACTGCGCGGTGTGGTACATCTCGAGCTGTTCTAAGCTCCGCGCGAGGTAATATTTGATTTGCGTGTCTTGGTCAGGATAGTTTCCGCTCCTGAGCAAGTCGTAAAATCGTAAAGATGCGCTGAGGGTCTTTTTGTTCCGCATCAAGCGGACGGCCTCTTTGACGGCGTCTGGGCTTGCTGCGGCCGATTCGGGGCTGCCGCCTGCGCTGTCGTCTTCGAGTGTACGGACTGTTGAGGCCCGAGCGCCGATCAGATCAGAGGCGGCGTCGATACCGCTTGGGGCCGCGGTGGGGGCATCGGTGTAAACAGGAACGGCTGGCTGAGCGGCGCCGGTCATGGTGCGGGCAATGGCCAAAACTGCAGCAGGTGCGCCGGCTTGGGTCAAGCAGCTGATATCTGAGGCGGTGTACTGTGCACCGGAGTCGCGGACTGCGCTGGCCACGATGTTAGCGGGCACGCCGGCGGCGAGCATGCTGGCCACTTCTTGGCATGGGATGGCCTGAGCGGCGGTGGAGAACAGGGCGAGGGCGATGGCTGTGATGGGAGCGAGTGCGCGCTTCATGAGCTTGGGACCTCGGGGTGAAGTGTGTTGAACTGACTTCATGTCGTCACCACCCTATTTGATGGTAGGGAAGAAGATGGACACAGCGGCCTGGACGATGAAGTTGTTTTTCATTTCCAGTTGCGTTGCGTTGACGGTTTCGATGTAAACCATCGAGCGGCCCTCGAGTCGGAATGCCATATTCTCGTTGAATATGACCCGTGCTCCCCCGCCAAAGTTTGTGGTGGGGTGTACCTGCTCACTGGTTTTCGCTGCGAGGGTCTTTCCGTCGGCGTCATCCAAGCACTCGAGGCATTCGCTGGTTTGAGTGAAGCCCATGCCGAAAGATGTGTAAATGTCGAAGTTGATGATGTTTCCGCCCATCACTGCGACCTTCCCGTAAATCGGGGAAAACAACAAACTGGCTGAGCTGAAGTAGGTCAGGCGCGAGATGTCTGGGCTGACGGAGTTCTTGTCTCGAAGCTGCTTTGTGATTGCGGTGTAGTCGGCTTCACCGAGATCGGGCGAGAAATCAAAGCTCAATTCCACCGCAAAGATCTCGGTGACATTGTAGTTAATGCCAGACCCAACGATGTAGCGCTTCAAAAATGGGTCGTTGGCCACAAAGGCAACGTGGGGCGATGCCTCCCAGCGGCCTTTCTTGAAGAAGCTTTTGCGCTGGATGGTTTTAATGGTCCGGTCTTTAGCGCCGTCATCTTCTTGGATGAGCGGGCTATCGTCGCGGGCACCGATGGTGCTGCCGGTGGAGCCAGATGCAAAATCTTGGCCTTCTTGGGCGGCGGATTGCTCGGTGTCATCTGAGGGTCCGCCCAAGATGTCTCCGAGGTCGTCGTCCTCAGCGCTGGAATCGTCTTGGGCGATGCCATCGTGAGTTGATGTGTCGTTGGCCCAAGCCAAACCGCCAAGGTTGGCAGAGAGCAGGACGAGGAAAGTGCGAACAGTCAGCATGGAATTGTCCCCCTTTGGCCTAAAAGTTGTACATGCGTTTCTTCATCTCGGGGATGAAGAAACTAAGACCGACGGTGGCCACAAAGTTGTTGTAAAGGCGTTGGCCATCGGGTGGATTTTCAGGGTCGTATGCGGGTTCGTTGGCAATATAAAAATAGTTGCGAGCGTCCAACTTGAGGGCCATGGATTGGTTTAGGAAAAAGTTGAAGCCGATGCCGATGGTGGGCGCGATGACAACCTTGTCTGGGTTGGGGGCGGGGTTGAGCTTGAGGTCTTTATCAGGGTCGTCTGTGTTCTCGACCGCCAAGTAGGACTTCAAGGTGAGCATGCCCATGCCGAGGGTGCCATAGGCGTCAAAGTTCAGTACCGATTCGCCAATCAAGTTAATTT
>DBIS01000064.1:0-4095 GCA_002296975.1 Deltaproteobacteria bacterium UBA796
TCTGATGTGGCCTCAGGCTTAACCTCTGGGGCGGCCTCCACGGCTTCCTCACCCTTCTTGGGTCGGCGAATGGTGGTGGTACCCGCGTCGCGTCGATCACCCGTGGTGTCTTCTGTTTTGGTTTTCACCTCCAGGTGTTCCACCCCAGCAGCCTTCATCATTTCAGCTGCGGCACCGGACTCGATTAGCCCACCCAGACGGGTCATCTGGACGGTGTAGGCCAAGCGTGCTGCCGAATCTTTGTGGCTGCGTTCTTTGGCGCTTTTAATGGCCTCGAAAGCATGAAAGATTTGCCCTTGGGCCTCCCACATTTCGGACTGAGCGGCGAATGCTGCGTGATTGGATGGCTCGAGTTTGAGGGCTTTGGTGAGCAGGCGTTCCACCTGTTCGAGGGTGCCTTTTCGAATCAAAAGCCGGGCACGGTTGACCAGTCCAAAAGAGGTGTCGCGGCGTTTTTTCGCCTGAGCGAGGAACCACTCGGCACGCTCAAGGTCGCCGCCGCGATCAAGGATGAGTGCCGCTGCAAGCTCTTGAGCGAGGGGGTTGCTCTTGTCCAGGTCTAGGGCGGTGGTGATGGCTTCATCTGCGGCGGTGAGCAATACTTCACCGCCTTCTTCGGCAGCTAAACCCTGGTCCCGGAGCAAATGTGCCTTGCGAACCCAGTGTTTTGGATTTTCGCCATCGAGCGCCAAAGCTTCGTCGAGGGCGCTAAGGGCATTCTCCCATCCGGGTCGGCCTTGAGTGGTGTAGGCATCGGCCAGCAACCCGTAGGTGTTGGGCATCAAGGGCTCGAGCGCCATCGCTGATTTGAGCATGATGATGGCTTCGTCAATCTTGTTCTGATCCAAGAGGACCAAAGCCATACGCCGGTACATCCGTGCGTGGGTGGGGAAGGCCTTCAGGCCGTGTTCGATCGCGCGAGCGGCCTTTCCACGGGCCCGTGTGCGGGTGTGTAGGTCTGCTTCGGAGAAGTAGCCATCAGGGATAGGGCACTGGCTATGAAGCGCGTTGTAAGCGGCAATGACTTGCTCAAAACTAGATTTTTCGGCACCGTGAAGCTCGGCGTTGAGCAGCAGCAATTCAGAGTGTGTTGGGTGGTGCTTGATCAGGCCGTTTACCCGCTGGCGTGCGATGTCCAAGCGTGATTTTTTACGGCGAATCATGCCCCAGAGATTGTCGATTACGGCATCCATATCGGAATAGGCCGGGGCGATCGCGCTTCGCTCGCGGCGGGCCTCGATCAGCAGGCGGTTGCCTTCTTGTAGAAAGGCGAGTGCCGCGGTGGCACCCATCTCGTCTTTGAGGGCTTCACGGCTGCGGTCGTGCAGGTGGCCGCCAACGGCTTCCATGGCATCAAAGTCGTACACTTCGCGATATTCAAGATGCCGGGCCGTCATGGGGTGTACATAATAGCGACGGTCACCATCGACGGGTGTTTGCTCCAACAGGCCTTGAGCGATCAGAAACAACCGGGCTTTTCGGTCGATTCCGATGACGCGGAGGTCGTCGGTGGTGGCTGGGTCGCGAAACAGGGCACAGCATGCGAGAGACTTGCGTGCGGCCTCGGGGAGCTTCTCAATGCGGCGTTTGACATGGCGGATGAGGGCGTCAGGTCGATTAAGGTCAGCGATCTTTAGAAAACGCCCTTGGTCGAGGAGCTCGTCGATGTCGCCATCTTCGCCGGTGGTGATGGCCATAAATCGGGCGGCCATGGGGTGGCCCATTGTCCGTTCGGCGATGGGGCCAAATTTTTCACGTGGAAATGCTTCGATGTGGTGGGCATCGAACATGGCGTGAAGCACGCTGCCTTTGAGCCCACCCAAGGTGATGATGCGCATCGCAGACGAGGCACCTTCGTTGTACAGTTGTGGCACTTTGGTGGCCGGAATAATCAAGCGAATCGCGGGTGCTGAGGTGAGCATCGCAGTGAGGATCATCTCGAGCCTGCCGCAAGAGCGGAAGTGACCGCGACGGCGATCGCAGAGGTGTTCGAGTCCGTGCAAGACCCAGATTGTGCCACTTAGCGCTTTGTTGTCGAGGGTTTCGGCCACCAAGCTTGCAAGGGCGATGGGTGTGGGACGGTCTTCTTTAGCGGTGATCGCTTGATGAAGGGTGTCGACCCCTGCGGCTTTTGCACCCGCGGCGATGCGGGCAATAAGGGTATCAGCGCCCACGCCGGGGCCGAATGTGAGGTCGGGCCAACGGCTGTTTTCTGAGGTGGTCAATCCGTGTTCGATAAACCAGCGCTTACCGATTCCTGAGGGGCCAGTCACAACGATGGGGCCGCCTTCCTCGTTCAACATGGTGTGAAATTGGGTGAGTTCCTCTTCACGTCCGACAAATAGGGCTTTGGGTGCTTTGAAGGGCAGCTCGGCGCGCTTTTTCTTTTTTGGACTGGCGACGGCCACGGGTGCAGCGGTTGGATCGGGGATGGGCAGGGCCGAAATAAAGTCTCTGGCGCGAAATTTAATGCCCTCCATTTTAAGAAGCCGCATGTTCATGGGCATCATAAATGGGTTGAAGGAGCGGGCTGCCACAAAGATTTTAGGTTTGTTTTTGGCGGCCTTGATGAGATCGCCGAGGGCAGAGAGTGCCCGCCCGTCAGAGGAGCCTTCGGGTTCGACGAGGACCAGAACGCCACCGGCTTGGTCGAGTACGGCAGCCAAGGCGTCTGCGCCCAACGCACGTACGGGGTTGACGGCGTCACCCCCGAGATGCACGGCTGGGACGGCACGTCGGCGGAGTTCGCCAAGGACGTCTGGGTTGGTGAGTGCTTGGCGACCGATGGCAAGGACGCAGCGTCCTTCTTTGATGGCGGCTTGGATGCGGTTCATGGCTAGCTCCGATGAGGAAGTCGCACCTAACTTGGGCTGGCCTCAGTATCAACGCAAGCCAGATCATCATCTGTGTCTCAAAATCGAGCATTTTTGAACTAATCTGTATACTGACGGGTATGGCTTTGAAAAAATGTGCCGGCTACACGCTCGAAAATGCAGTTTCCACCACTGTGGAAGGCGTGCTGCATTGGTGCGTAGAGAACGATGCGGGGCCTGCAGACCTCTATATGGGCGATGATACGCTCAGAAAGCGCATGGCGAGTCTTCCTAACTTTGGGCCTTTTGTGAAGGTCGTGGTGGGTGGAAATACACAGGGCGTGCATGTGATCGTCCCTGGTGTGCTTCGGCATAATTTGAAAGAATTGGGCGCGCAGCTGTCCCCAGAGGTCTGCATGGGTGTTGCCCTGCACATTGCATCGGCGGTGGCGGAGTTGCATGAGCGTGGCGGTTCACACGGGGGGCTTCACCCTGAGTATATTGGCCTCGATGATAATGGTTGTTTGGTCATACGCCCCGCTCTCGGGGTGGTGGCCATCGTAGAACCCGACGCTTCAGCTTCTGCCCAAGCCACCGATTGTTTACACTTTGCTGCCTTGCTCAGGGCTTTGGGGATGGAGCGGCTTGAGGACACATCGGTCGGTCTCGTCCACCGGGGCTTGAGCCGTGATGTTGCAAGGCGGCGAATACAGCCCGGTCGGGCCGTGCGCCAGTCCCTCTCTGCAGTGCTCCATCGGTTGCCCGATTGGGAATCTGAAATTATCGAGGTGCTCGGTCAAGGCTGGGGCCTCGACGGCACGCCGTGGGCAGTCCAAGCCGAAGAACACGCATCACCCTTTGTGGTCGAGGCGGAGTTTGAGCTTGAGATTGAGTCTGAGTTTGAGATTGAGCCCGAGCCCGAGCCTGCGCCAGAACCAGAGCCAGAGCCTGAGCCGGAACCAGAGCCGGAACCAGAACCAGAGCCTGAGCCCGAGCCAGAACCGGAACCAGAACCAGAGCCTGAGCCCGAGCCAGAACCGGAGCCAGAGCCAGAGCCTGAGCCAGAACCGGAGCCGGAACCAGAGCCCGAGCCCGAACCGGAGCCTGAGCCGGAGCCAGAACCAGAACCAGAGCCCGAGCCTGAGCCAGAACCAGAACCAGAGCCTGAGCCCGAGCCTGAGCCAGAACCAGAACCAGAGCCCGAGCCAGAACCGGAACCAGAACTGGAACCGGAGCCTGAGCCCGATCCAGAACCAGAGCCTGAGCCCGAACCGGAGCCCGA
>DBIS01000064.1:4429-19140 GCA_002296975.1 Deltaproteobacteria bacterium UBA796
GCCCGAACCGGAGCCCGAACCTCCGCCAACGCCAGCGAAAAGACCGACATCTTCGGTGAAAACGCTATCTCAAAGCAGTCTATCTCAAGCCCTGCCGTCCACAACGGATGCGGTGCCCAGGTGGCTTGGCGCCCGTGGGGTCACCAACACCTCCGCTCGAGAAGAGGAGATGGGCCTCGGGAAGTGGTCCGAAGTGACCGGCTCCGTCCGTGATTTTCGGGCCGAGATGGATTCTGCTCCGGTGCGTGAACTTGAGGTTGAGGAGGCGGGCTTACCCTGGGGTCGCCTGTTTATGCTCAGCTGTTTAGCGGCCTTGATCGGGTGGTGGTTTTTTGGTGGTTCAGCAGACGGTGATGTGGCCGACGCCACCACGCGCGGCCCCAGGGTCACATTGGCCCAGCCCGATATGCCGATGGTCACAGTCGACTCTGTTCCTGCAGGGGCTAATGTGTTTTTAGAAGGGGTCGGCTATGGTCGCGCGCCCACCGCTGTGCCCGTTCCCACCGACGCAAAGGCCCACGAACTGTGCGTTGAATACGATGGTGCTCGGACCTGCCGGCATCTGACAGGCGAGGCGATGGCCTTTCAAGACCCTTACCGATTCGTGATCGCTGGACAATGAGCGACGCCGTGGATGAGGTCCACGCCAGCTTGCGCCACGCGGCGTCCGCGCTCCCCCGTGGGCCTGGAGTTTACCTGTTCAAGGATGCCCGGGGTCGCGTGGTTTATGTGGGCAAAGCCAAGGACCTACGCGCACGGGTCAGCCAGTATATCAATGGCCATGATGATCGCGCGATGGTGCCCTTCTTGATCAATGCTTCGGTCGGGGTTGATGTCACCGAAGTGAGGACCGAAAAAGAGGCCTTCATCCTAGAGGATACGCTGATCAAGAAGTACCGCCCTCGGTACAATGTGCAATTGCGCGACGACACAGGCTTTCTTCATTTGCTTATCGATCCCCGTGGCCGGTGGCCCCGCTATTCGATGAGTCGAGAAGTCTCAGGTAAGGCCAGGCACTTTGGGCCCTATGCCTCTGCTCACCGGGCCAGGCGCACCCTTGAATTTTTATCGCGCCGTTTTCCGTTGCGCACCTGCACCGATAGTGAGCTTGCTCGGCGTACACGCCCCTGTTTGCTTCATCAAATGCACCGCTGTCTCGCACCCTGTGTGGACCTGTGCTCACCCGAGACCTACGACGCCGTCGTCACCGAAAGCATGTTGTTTTTAGAAGGAAAAAACACCGAGCTTATCGCCCGTCTTCAAGCACGCATGGTGATGCATTCCGATGCGGAGGCCTTTGAAGAAGCAGCCCGCGCACGGGACTTAATTAAGGCGATCGAGGCCAGTTTAGAGGAGCAAATTACCATGGATAGCCGGGGTGGCGATCGTGACGCATGGGCGATTGTTCGAGATGGTGACCAAATGATGGCACTGATGCTTCCATTTCGCGGTGGCCGCATGCAAGAGGCCCGTGAGATGCCCGTCGAGGCCACATTGGGGTCTCCGTCAACGGTGCTTTCAAGGCTGTTGATGGCTTGGTATACCAGCCATGCCCGGATGGCACCTGAGTTGTTGCTCGCTTGCGAGGTCGATGACGTCGACATCCTCCAGGAGATATTTAGCGAGCGTGCAGGGCGAAAAGTGGTGATTCGGGTGCCCAGTCGGGGAGACAAGCTCAAAGCGGTGGGCCTGGCCACCAAGAATGCGCACAGTGCGCTGCGTCGGGCCCGCCTAAAGCAAGCCCGTTCGGATTCGGCGCTTGTTCGTCTGGCAGAAGTGGCCCGTTTACCCCGTTTACCACGACATATTGAATGTTTTGATAACTCCAATATTCAAGGCGAAAACCCTGTCGCCAGTCAGGTGGTGTTCATCGATGGCGCCC
Organism: Deltaproteobacteria bacterium UBA796; assembly: GCA_002296975.1. Lineage (GTDB taxonomy): Bacteria > Myxococcota_A > UBA796 > UBA796 > UBA796 > UBA796. The sequence continues at coordinate 6,312 of DBIS01000064.1, forward strand.
CGGTACGCAATCGTTACCGCCGCTACAAGGTCAAGACAGTGGTTGGGGCTGATGACTATGCGACGATGGCTGAGATTTTAGGGCGCCGGATAAAACGGTCGCGCAAACCCGATGCGAAACCCACCGATACCCTGCCCGATCTTATCGTTGTGGATGGTGGAAAAGGCCAAGTGTCTGTGGTGTGTGCGGTGTTGTCGGACTTGGGTTGCCATGATTTACCTGTGATTGGCCTGGCCAAGCCGAAGGTGGAGCGGGCGCGGGGAGAGCGTCAAGCGATGGACAAGATTGTCCTACCGGGGATCAAGGACCCTGTGCGCCTGCGCTCGAATGACCCAGCTTTGCTGCTCTTGATGGCCTTGAGGGATGAGAGCCATCGAACGGCGGTGCGCTATCATCGCCGTGTGCGCCTTAAATCTCGTCTGGTCAGTGAGCTCGACGGCATCGCAGGGGTGGGTCCGTCCCGTCGGCGTGCGCTGCTGAACCGTTTTGGCAGCGCGGCGGGGGTGCGCGGCGCGACGGTGACCGAATTGACCGGTGTTTCGGGGATTGGACCGGCGTTGGCTGAGACAATCTTGGACGCTCTGGGGCGGAAAACCTAATCTAAGTCGTCCAGTTTATCGTCGACCTGACTGCCATTCGCGGTACCGCTTTTGGTCCAAAATATTTCCATGCCACTGTCGATGATGTAGGTCCGGGTGTTCATTGCCTGGGCCCAAGCATTAAATGTCGGCATGGCGGCTGAAGCCTCCCAAATAACGGGTGAAAAGCCGTAGGTGCCTTGGACGGCGGCCGCACAGCTTTGCCCGCATTGGGCACCGGTGGCATCTCTGCCGATAAAGGCGATGAAGGTCACACCTGGGTGGTCTGCGGCGATTTCTTGAATATTCGAGAGGGTGTCGCTGGTTGTGGAGACGTCCAAGTTGCCGACCACCATGGCGATGGTTCCACCCAATCGGTCATAAAGGGCGAAGGGGTTTCCACCTTGGTCGGTTGCGGTCAGATTATAGGCGATGTCGCCCCTAGAGTAGCCCGTACCCTCAATCCCGGGCGCTGCGGTGTCAGCATCGGCATCGGCATCGGCATCGGCATCGGCATCGGCATCGGCATCGACATCGGCATCGGCATCGCCGCCATTCGGGGTGGCGGTGTCGTCGGCATCGGCGCCGCCGTCGGCATCGGCGTCTGTGTCGGTACTGGTCGGGATGTGCTCATCCGCATCTATTCCGCTGCCGCTTCCCCCCATGGTGGGCCCGTGGGATGGCTTACCGCAAGCAAGGGCGATGATGGAGAGCATCTGTATTTTCATGGAAGAACTGTAGCACGAGCTTAGGGTGTCAGGCCGCAAAGCTTGGGTGCTGTTGTGCCTTGAACTTTTAGACTTGCACAGCCATCGCAATCGCTTGCACCATCGAGAAGTATGGCGTGATGCATGCCGCGATAGACCGAAAGGCTCCCCCAGATGGGCTCGATGCCACACTGGCTGATGTCGACGCCCCAAGCGCCATCCAGGGTGGCGGTGGCGGTCTCGGTCGCGACAATTCCGCTGACCGTGGTGTCATAATCTTCAGGAAATGTGTCGGCCGGGTAGACGGTGTAGCTCAAGTCCAAGCCCAAAACGCCATTGTCACAAGGCCAGTTTCGAGTGCCACACAAGGCCACTGCGGCATCGACGAGCCAAAGCGCACTGCCCGTACTCAACTCAATCGCACCATCTAGGCCAAAACGGAGTTTGCCATTGTCCTCAATCCGAAAATCATGTCCGGCGAGCCACGCCCCGTGAGGGCCATCGAATCGCTCCATGTCACCCTCGACCATTGCGCCGTCTTCGCGCGTACAGCCACCCTCCCAGCGTTCATGTGTGGTGTCCTCAGCACTTTCCAAGATGGTATGCCGAGGGCAATCAGCCGTGGGCATGAGGTAAGGCAATGGCTGTGCGACCAAGTCGACCAATGGCTCGAGTTGAACTGCTGCGACGGTGTCGAGCAAGGGTCCGGTTTGTACTTGGACGGAGCCTTCGTTCACCACGGTTGTACCGCAGGCGGTGAGGAAGAATATGGCAAGGTATGGTCGCATCATCCTCAGGAATACGGCAAGATTGGGGTCTAAGTCAAGCAAAAGACTCCAGTTTTATGCCTCTTGTGGCATTTCATCGGTTGAGGCTTTGGCCGTACGAGCGGCGATAACCCGGTCATACAGCACATTCGCGATGTCGGTGATCTCAGCATCTTCGCCCTTTGCCACATCCAACATACGACGACATCCAGGACATGATGTGACGGTTTTCGTTTGGCCTGTAGCAGCCAACTCATCGGAGCGCTTTCGATTGACTTTCGCGGGAGAGTCCCACAAAAACCCGCCGCCGCCACCGCCGCAGCAGCTTGGAATATTCGGGCTTTTACCTGCATTAAAAGCGGTTACGCCCGCAACATCGAGCAGTTCGTCCAATAAGCCGGTTTCATCGTTATGAATCGCCTTGCATGGGTGATGCACGGCCATGTCTTCGGCCTTTTTCTCAATTTTGAGTGTCCCTGATCGGACCAATTCGGCCAAGAAATCAACATGAGATCGGACTGTCGGGAAAACGTGCCCTGCGTCGGCATATTGGGTGCCGATGGAATCTTTACAGTGTGGGCAAATCGTCAGGATTGTACGGCTGCGGTCACCGCCGAGTGCTGTGTCCAACTCTTCGACTCGCTCAAGCTTCCAAAAGGGCCAATCCTCCATCAAACCACCACCGTGTACGAGGGCCTCGCCCCAGCACGACTCCGTCTCTGGAACGCCGTATTTAACCCCGGCGGCCTCGAGCAATCGGGCTGTGGCCGTGATGATGGGCTGAAGGTCGGGGGAGTTTGCGCCTTGGCAACCCAGCACAAAGAGCACATCGTGTTCTTCATGGTTGTAGATAGGAAGATTTTGCTCTTCGAGTAATGCTGCGCGGGTTTCTGGCCCTTCCCCAAAGAGGTTTCCTGTGGCGATGGCTGGGGCTGCACCATCGGAAATTCCGGGCACTGGGTACATGCCTTCAAAGCTCATTCGACCACGGATTTCTAGGCCGGCTTTGGAGGGGCGATTGCCCACGGGGCAGACCACATCGCAGGCCCGGCATTGGGTGCACGTGGCCAAAATGTCGGGGCTAATCAGCTTTTCGAGGCCGTCGGCATCCACGGTGGGGTCGCGCAAGGACAGCACAAAGTGCTCCCGCGGTTTGAGGCCAGCCTCGGCAGAGGGGCAGGCGTCATTGCACCGGCCGCACTCAATGCATGCGGCGGTGTCGAAGAGCGAATGGAAGCTGAAGTCAGCCACGCCATTGGGCATGCCGACCCGCGCGTACTCGGCTTCAAAGAGGTCCTCGTCCTCAGGCATGGTGAAGTCACCGCCGCTGATGGGCCGATCGGAGGGCAGCTCTGTCATGTGTTTGAGCACGACGTTGAGGGGTGCGACCAACAGGTGAAGGTGTTTCCCCCAGGCGATCAAGGAGGGGAAGGTACACAAGATCAAATAGTGGATCCACCAGTTGATTTTGGCCCCAACGCCCACGAGGCCGAGGTTGACCCCAAAGGTGGGGCGTTCGAGCATGTAGGTGAACATCAATCCAGCGATCAAGCTGAGTACGATACCCGACTCTACGGGATGTGTGAGCTGCTCCTTCATGATGAAATAGCGACGGTAGGCCATCATCAAGCAGGCCACAAAGACCAGCACGGCGATAACATCCAAGAAATAGTCGACCGGACCCATAGAAATGGGCTCGGCGTGGGCCATCACCCCGGCGATCACATGGGTGGCGCTCTTGACCCCAAAAGCACAGAAGCCGTAAAAGATCACCAAGTGGATCATGCCAGCGATGGGTCGGTTGGCGATGACGCGGGTTTGTAAGGCCACCACGGCTACGCCGGTGAACAGCCCCATTTTGTTGACCACCTTGATCTCTGTGCGTTTGGGCCAAATATGACCGACGCGACGGGTCCATAAAATCCAGCTAAAGCTGGCGGCACCGGCAAGTCCAGCCGAGATGATCAACGCGAGTTCAATCCAACGCATGGTGCCTCCAAGGCGATTGTGGGCACTTATCCCGCTCCGCTGAAGCTGGCCTGTATTGCTCCTGCTGTGGGTTTGGTTAGGTGGGGCGCCCGGAGGCCAAGGTGACCGAAGAAGCAAAAAACTGGTACCAGAGCGCAAAATTTAAGTGGATGACCGCCATGGCGGTGGTCTGGATTGTTGTGGATCAGGTCACCAAAATCTGGGTGGTGAACAATATTCGCTACCGCACCGAGGAGATACAGGTCATCGACGGCTTTTTCTCTATCGTCCACGCTCAAAACCGCGGTGCCGCCATGGGTATGCTCAATGATTTTGAGTATCGTATGGGTGTTTTTGCTGTGTTTACCGTCGTGGCTTTGGGCGTGTTGTGGAATATGTACCGGGAGATTCCGGCCCACGACAAGTTTCAGGGCGCGGCCTTGGGCTTGGTGCTCAGCGGGGCGATTGGCAATGCCATCGATCGCATCGACAAGCAGAGCGTCACCGACTTTTTAAGGGTCTACACCGAAAACCCCAAGATTAAACCCACATTGATAGCGTGGTTTGGGACTGCCGAATGGCCGAGCTTTAACGTTGCAGATGCCGCGATATGTATCGGTCTGGGCTTGTTTATTTGGCACTTTGCCTTTTTACAAGAAGACGAAGATGACCTCGAGCCAGCGCCCCCTGAAAAGCCGGTTGAGATTTGAGCTTAGTCGAGGTTTTTTCTCCAAGCGTCGAACAGCAGCAGGGTCCACAGTTGAACCGAATGGTCCGCCTTGCCGGCGAGGTGGGTGTTGAGCTTTTCCCGGATGAGTTCGGGTACAAAGAGGTCCCCACACCGCTCAGCGGTACCCTCGATGCGCTCTCGTAAGAATGTCGCACCCGGGCCGCGGGTCCAGTTGGCCATCAGGCTGGGTTCGGCCCGTTTGGGTCTGTTGAGTAGCCGCTCAGGAAGTCGTCCTTGCATCGCCACGCGCAGGGGGGCTTTGGACATATAGCCGAGGCCCTGGCGTCGACATTTTTCAGCGCCTGGGATGCTTGCGGCTAGGGTCAAAAATTCAGTATCCAGCATGGGGAAGCGGGTGTGGATTCCAGCCGGTGCGGCCATGCGGTCGGCCCGGGCCAAGACATCTTCGCTTAGCCAGCCACGTTGCCAGACCGCCAAAATTTCGTTGATGGGGTCTGAGGTGACCTCTTGATAGAAAGGCTCCAACACCGCCGAGCGAATACCTGGCCGGGCCATCGCCGGGTCCAGTAAAATCGCGACCCGCTCAGATGCGCTGAACACCCGCGATCCACCGATTTTTCGCTCAGATCCAAAGTGTGCGGCCGCACTAGAGAGGTCGCTCCACCCCGCCTTTTTGGCCATGGCTCGACCGACCAGGCGTGCGGGGCCCGGAAGCCTGCTCACGGTCCGAGCCCTGCGAAGCCGTTGCGCGATTTGGGGCATGGTGCGGCCGCCCAGTGATTCGTCCCCGCCAGCGCCCGACAGCAAACAGCGCACTTCTGTGTTGATTTGGTGGAAGAGGCAGTGTTGAACCAAAGCAGCTGGGCTCGGGAGGGGTTGGCCCATATTGGCTGAGGCGGTGTCGATCGCGGCCATCAGGTCTTCGTTCGAGACGCGAATGAGGTTGTGTTTGGCGCCATAGGTACCCGCCACCCGAGCCGCGAATGCGCTTTCGTCGGCGGGATCGCCGGAGATGGTCACCGTGTAGGTGGGCGGTGCTTCACCGCGGATGGCCGTGGCATGGTGGAGAATCGCAGCGGAGTCGAGGCCCCCCGACAACAGGACGCCGGTGGGTTGCTCTGTGCGCAAGCGGCGTTGCACAGCTCTGCCGAGGGCGGTGTCGATGGCGTCGACGATCATGCTAAAATCGGAAGTGCGTTGGCCCGGTGTCCACCATTGTGGATGCCACCATCTCTCTACCCGTACGCCGGAGGCCGACACCCGAGCCAAATGTCCTGGCGGTACGGCGCTGACATCTCTGAGCAAGGTGCGGGGTGCGTGGGTGTACCGAAAGCTCAGGTATTCGGCCAAGTTGTCCACAGCGATTTCTCTGCTCACCCATGGCAGTTTCAACAGCGGTGGGATGGCGCTGGAGAAGGCCAATTTTGTGCCTTGGTGGACGAAGTAAAGCGGCCGGGTGCCTGCGGGATCTCGGGCCAAGAGGAGTTCCTGATTTTGCCGGTCCCATACGGCGATGGCGAAAGCACCAGAGATGTCGGAGAGGGCTTGGCCTCCCTGATGGGCCAGTCCGGTCATCAACTGCTTCGCGTTGGCCGCACCGTCGAGCAAAACCACAAATCTTCCATCGTCAAAAGGGGGTTTTTCCTTGTCCCGTTCGGTGGCGAAAATCCGCTGTACCAGACCGATTGGGCCCTCGTAAAATGAGGCCTTGTCGTCGGGACCTCGGTGGGCCACGCCATTGGAAAGCAGTTTTAAATGTTCTGGGTGGGGTGGTTCGCCCCGATAGTGCACGATGCCCGCGATACCGCCCATGTCTCTCCTTGGTTCGGGCAGTGTAGCGCGGAGATTGCTGTTAAGGGTCCGGCATGTTCTGGTTCATATTGTTCGCTTGTACAAGCCAACCCCACACCCTGCCCGCCAAGCCGGACATCGTGGTGGTGGTGATTGATACCACCCGCGCTGATCATCTCGGCGTCTACGGTCACGTGCGGCCCACCAGTCCGTTTATGGACGAACTCGCACGGAAGGGGACCTGGTTTCCACGGGCCTATTCGAGCTCTGGGTGGACCTTGCCTTCGATGGCGAGTTTGCTCAGTGGTCTGTATCCACACCAGCATCTGGTGGGGCGCTTGGCGTTTAGGGGCTCAGAGTTCGGAAAACTCGATTCGGGGGTTGTGACCTTGGCTGAGGCCCTGAAAGGCGAGGGCTATGGGACGGGTGCGGTGGTGAACAACACGTTCATGGCACCGGCTTTTTCCTTGAATCAGGGCTTTGATCTGTACAGCTACAATGGAGCGACCAACACTGAACATCGCACAGCCATGGAGACCATTCAGACCGGTCTCGATTGGCTCGATAACAGCGCTGGACCGGGATTTTTGTTTCTACACTTTATGGAGCCGCATCTAAATTATAAAGCTTCAAAGCCATATTTGGGAACGTTTTCGGATGGCAATCCTGCGGCGTCGGATATTGAGCTCGAGGCGTTGGTGGGCAAATCCCATCGTAAGACTCCGCCCTCGGTCGCGGTTCAGGAGTATGTGCGTCAACGTTATGATGAAGAGATATTGGTTGTCGACGATGCGGTCGCTCACTTGGTTGGTCAGCTCAAGGCCCGTGGCCGTTGGAAGAACACCGTGTTGGTCATCACCTCTGATCATGGTGAGGAATTTTGGGATCATGGGGGTTTCGAGCATGGTCACACCTTGATGGGTGAGCTCACCCGGGTGCCATTGATTTTGGCCGGTGCTGTTCCCAACCTTGGGCGAGTGGACGCGGTGGTCGAGCATGTAGATTTGGTGGCGGGCTTATTGGCCGTCGCCGGTCTTGGGCACGCTGAACTGCCCGGCACCGACTTGTGGTCGATCGCCGACGGGACTGCACAAGCGCACGACAATACCGCGCTCTCCGAAAATATTTTATACGGGCCGCCCAAGGTGAGTATCGTCGACGCCCATGCGCGTTTGGAGTTCTCTTTTGAAAGTAATTCTGGGTCTTTGTGGGCTGTGGACGCCGATGGCACGGAGCGCCGGCGTGTGAGCCCCGCTGAGCGGAATGCCACCGGAAAGCGTTTGTCCGAGGCCATAAAGGCCAAGCGTGGAAGCATGTTGCCGATAGAGGGCGTTGGGGGGGTAACGATCTCCGATCGGGAGATGTTCAACCAGCTTCAGTCCCTGGGCTATATCGATGGTCCAGACTTGAGCCCATCTCCGACAACAGCGGCTCCACAAGCGGCATCAAGTCCAACGGCGGCGGCGCCCACACCTTGAGCGGTGCCCTGTCTTTGGGGTGGCGGAAGGCCAAAGACACCGCGTGAAGGGCGAGCCGGGGCCACAGCTTTGATGCAGCACCACCGTGGCGTCTGTCACCGATGATGGGATGGCTGGCGGTGGCCGCATGGATACGAATTTGGTGGGTGCGACCGGTCTCGAGGCTGGCCTCGATCAGGCTCATTCCATCGGCCTGTGCGAGGCGTTCAAAATGGGTGGTAGCTGCCTTTCCGTCGATTTTCACGGACCATGTGCCGGACTCTCCGGGGTTTCCAGCCACGATGGCCAGGTATTTTCTTTCGATCCAGTGTTGTTTAAAGGCCTTGCTGATCGCCTTGTTGACGCTTCGGTCAAGGGTAAAAAGGACCAACCCAGATGCTGGCGTGTCCAGCCGGTGGTGCAATCCAACATATGAAAAGCGTTCGCAAAGTTCGCCGTAAAGATGGGATTGGCGCGGGTCAGTGGTGCCTTGGGTGGGCATGCCTGCGGGCTTGTTGAGCACGATGATGTACTTGTCTTGGTGGTAAACTGGTGTTTGCGGGGCGTTCATGGGTCGATTCTCCATGCATGAACGGCCGCATCGTGGACGGTCCAGGTTTTGAGTGCGGTCTTGGGTGTGCCGGTCAATAGGCGCCCAGATGGTTCTCCGTATGTGGTCTCGAGCACGATATCTCCCGGTTTTAAGGCCGACGCTTCGGTGTCGAAACTGTAGACTTGGATGTCCTCGAGGGGGCTTTCGACCACGCCGGCATAAGGGCTCAGGAGTCTGGCTGCCTGATGGGTGCCAACCCAAACCGTGTGTCCTTGTTCGAGTTGTTCCGAAAGCCACGGTGCTGCGTGGGTCTCTGCGATGGCTTGGTCGGTTCCAAACATCGAGGCTTCTGGTCCAAAAGGCGAGGCGGTGTGTAGCCAAAATAGGCCCACCGCGGCGAGCATGGGTGTGGCTTGAGCCAAGATAACCACTGCGACCGCCATGGCAGGGATAAGGTAGCGCACATGGGTGTACAGGTCACGAGTGCCCTGATTGGCAAAGAAACCGACCACTGAGAAGAAGAGTACCCAGGTCAACACAAAGCTGCTCAAGGCCTTGTGCTTTCTAAACTGAGGGATGCCCGCAAAGAGCAGGAATCGTCCTTGGGCCACGAAGACGATGAAGCTGAGGGTGAGCAGGTCTTTGGCCCAGCCAAGCCCACTGATGGGCAGTCGCTCAGGGGTGGCCATCCATCCGTGCAATGCAGCCCACAGGCCCAGGGCAACCAAGGGGCTGAGGGCGGCGAAGCGCCATTTCCGCTCCTCGAAGGCCACGACAACTGCGGGAACCACCAAGAGGACACCCGGCTCTTTGCACCACACAGCAAGGATGCTGAGCAGGCTAAAGCGCCACCATGCACGGTTGAGTAAGGCCAATAGGGCCCAAGGGATGATTGCGAGCAGGCCCAAATCCAACTCAGGTCGGAGCAGTTGCGCCAAAAAAGGAGGGGTGGCGAAGACAGCAAAGCCTGCAGCCGCGCTGCCCAGGCGGCGCCCGAGCGCGACAAAGCCTGCCCCAGCTGCCATGGCCGGAAGCAGGGTTGCGAGGTGAATTTTTATAATGGTCGGACCGGTCAGGGTGGCCAAGCCCAAAAACCAATACCAAAGGGGCGGATGGCCATAATCGGGTAGCCCGCCGACCCATTGGGGGAGGGCGGCGGCAACCTCGGGGATTCCGGCTGGCAGCGGGCCCGCCGGAGATAGCGGGAAGCCAGATTGTCCAGCCTTTATAGCCTTAGGGACCCACCAAAACAGACTGTCTTCAACAAGGGGCACGTGGAGGTGAATCAGCACCCAAGCGGCTGCGAGGACAGCACCCAGAAGCACCCATCCATGTTGTCGAGCGAATGTCATGATTGGATGGTATCGCTTGCGGTGATGCGACAGGATCTCTATCCTTCAGCCACGCTTAAATAGGAGGTGGTGATGAACCCTGTGATTTGCATGCTGATGATGTGGACTTTTGTACCAAGCGTACAGGCCAAGGCTTATTTAATGAACGATGTGGGGGGGACAATCAACCTGCCCAAGAGTTTTGAGATGACCCGATGGTCGGACTGGGACCTCAAAGCCAAAGGCGCCAACGGGGCGATCATGTACAAGCTGTGGTTGAGCCCATACCAAAGCCCGATCACCGTGGCATCTGGGCGCCAGTTTGCTGAGGAGTATGTGCGGAAGCTCGGCGATGAAGGCGGGGGTGATGTGCGGGTTGTTTCCACAGAGCTAAAGACCCTGGGGGGCAGAGACACGGTGATGACCGAGATTCGCTTCAAGTCCAGTGGTGGGAAGGGCGCGGCGGGGGTGTACATCGGTGCGGCTGTGGCTGGCGCAGGCAAGGTGATTCACAGTCGGGTGATAGCCTCTGCCAGAAATGCACAGGGCGCCCGCAAGGCCCTCGAGCAAAGTCTGGTCGACTTTGATCTCAAAGCTGGACCCCTCGACATCGAGACGGGTGCGGTGTCGACCCCTGCGGGATTCGAGGCAATGCTGCCTGATGGCTGGCGGATTCCGCTTGAACCTGAGCTTGAAGATGTGCTCGGTATTAGCTCCAAAATTTGGAAATCGAGTTTGGATAAAACGGACTGCTTTGTAGGTATTCTTCCCCCAGTGGTTGGCGAGCCCGATCTGCTGTTTGCCTGTGCCAAATCCTGGGAGGGGCATCCCGTCGATGAAGCCTCATTTTCGGATATTGAAGAAGCTTGGCGAGACCTCTTTTTTGGAAAGGCCGGTGTTGGGTTGCCTGCGGGTGAGCCTGTTGAGATTGGAGGCCGCTTGGGGGCCTTGTTTCGGCCTCGAGATGGGGAAAACCCGATTCGTCTCGTGGTGGCACCTTTTGAGGACTCGTTGATGGTCATGTGGTTCCGGGGGGGCAGCCTGACGGCCAAAGATGCTGACGCCTTGATGCTTAAGATGGTATCCACGGTGAAGTTTAGCGGTGCTGACGGCGGAAAACCCATGATTCGTCCAGACCGTTGGGTTGGACATTTTGTGCGCCATCGGCCGACCCATCCCTTTGTTCTGGGACCGTTAGCTCTCTTGATATTTGGCTTGGGTGCCTTGTTTTTGAGGCGAGGACGAAAAGCCCCTTACGAAGATTTTGAGGATTAGGGCTTTTCAGCCCATCGGGCTGCAGATGCTGTTGTCATCGCATTCAAAGTCGAGCCCGTCTAGGGGTGGGCAGTCGTCTGCGGTGTCGCAGGCGGGTACGCATACGCCTTCATTGGCTTTGCAGGTGCAGGCAATCGCACCATCAGGGCACTTGTCGAGGGGACAGTCCTCGGCAGTTTCGCAGTCCTCCTCTACCGGGAGATTCTCGTTCTGGGTGGCTTGGCAGTCGCCATCATCAGCGCGCTCAAAGCCGTCGCCACAGTTGCCGGGGGGGTAAGCTTTGAGGCCCGGTGCGCAGGCGGTCAGGCAGAGGGAAAAGAGCATGCGAACGATCATGATGTCTCCTGGGGGGGAGCATACCTGAGGCTCGGAGGTTTAGGGGTTTGGTGGTGGGCCGCCATCGGCGTCTGGTGGAGGGCCTTCGTCGATGTCACTGCCACCGACGGGGCCTGATGGCATCGAAAAGGCGTGCATTGCGGTGCAATAGCAAGCGTTGAATCTCCCTTCAATCCATTCGGAGGGGTCGTGCGAATCCAAGTTGAGTTGGCCTTCAAAACGCCCACCAAGTTCGACGAGCTCGGCAGTGATGGAGCCGGCTTCGCCGATTAACGGTAGCGATATGCCGGTCCCTTCGGAAAGAATATAGGCGGATGCCCGAATATCTGGCTCACCGTCGCCAACTCCGAACTCAGCCCATGAGGTTGAAATATCCCATGTTCCTGGCTCAGGAAGGCCGTCGAGGCTCCAGTCATCCAGGGTGATGTGAACGGCTGCGTTCGTGTAGCTTCCGTCCATGATGGCATCGAGCACCTCACAGGTGTTGGGTGCTTGAGAGACCAACAGAGAGGCCTTTTTTTTGATGGTGTTCCAGGCCCACGCGGCAGAGGTGAAGGCTATGAATTCGCCGCCATCGGTCCAATCCCAAATTGAGCCCAAGGCGGTGGTTCCCTCGGGTACTGAGCCGGCGCAGTCCGCGAAGATATCCAGGTCGTCGATGTAGTCGGTACCGTCAGCGTCAGCGTCAGCGTCAGCGTCAGCGTCAGCGTCAGCGTCAGCGTCAGCGTCAGCGTCAGCGTCGGTGTCGGCGTCAGCGTCGGCGTGAGTATCCAGCCAAGCCTCCAATGATTCACAATCACCGGCTTCATCCATGGTGGTACCCAAGGGGCATCCGGCGTGGAGCGGATAGCAGTTTCCATCGTCTGCGCGACCGAAGTCTTCGCCGCATGTGTCATTGGGTTTGCTACAGCCCAACCATGCCAAGCACAAGATTAATGAATGATGGATCATGATTAGCCTCCTGTGACTGCAGCATGACGCGGGCTGTCAACGCTCGCAACCGGCCCTATATAATTGACGAAGCCCCCAGCAAAAAACTGGAGGCCTCGGTTGATCTTTACCGTAGAAGACGGAGAGGTGATCAGTCCGGTGGGGTGCCGTCGGGCTCACAAGCGCCGAGGTCGGCGTTGCAGGTCAGACCATCAGGGCAGTCTGCGTCAGAGGTGCAGGCTGGAACACAGAAGCCGTCGCCACCAAAGGGGTCGTCCAAGCAAATGCAGCCGGCACTGGCGTCAGGGGGGCACGCATCGGTGCAATCTGAATCCTCGGCGCAAGGGTCGAGGTCCGGGGTGCCTTCATCGGGTGGTGGGCCTTCACCATCTGGAGGTGCTCCATCATCGGGAGGGGGTCCACTATCGACATCGACGTCGCCGCC
>DBIS01000094.1 GCA_002296975.1 Deltaproteobacteria bacterium UBA796
TCCCCGTCAACGCCCAATACCTCGCCGGTACCCTCATCCAACAAAACCACGCTCAGGGTGGCCAAACCCCGAGGAAAAGACTTGGGCACGGACACCTTGAACTTGCCCTCGATCGTCTCTGACTTGCCCCACTCCTTGGGCGGATACCAATCATATCCAGGCGCAAAGCTACTCACGGTGCGGGTGCCATCTTTTGCACTGAGTGCCATCAACACCCTGAAGCCCTGTTTGCGATAGGCCGCCCGCCAAGCGGTGGCGACGAAGAGTTGCCCACCGGGCTGAACCGCTGGCGAAGGCACATCAAATTCGACCATGGAGACATCGGTCTTAAACTGAGCCACGACCGGGCGGGAATCGGATTCACGCACAAATAAACGCTTGTTGATGTGGTTGCCAATATGCAGCTTTCGGGTGCCAATTGGATACCCAGGAATTTCAATAAAATCACGCTTGAATGCCGCTATTTTAGGAATCTTAGAGGCCCGAGCCCACCCGCCATGGATGTGGGCAAAATCCGGTTTCCGCTCCTCAAAAAGATACTCCCGCAAGAACCGTTTATTGAAGTCTGAGTGACGGGCCATCGGCACATCCACCAAGCCCGCGACATCGACAATGGCCCAGTCTGTGAAATACATATGGGCGCCCATGTCCACATCGAGCAAGGTGATGTGGTCGACGTCAAGACGATTTTGGACCCAGCGCATATATTTGACTCGCCGATGAATATCGCGAACCGACGTCTCTGGATTCCTTAAAAATTTCGCACTCAACCGGGCTTCGTTTCCACCCCAACCGACGAGGACAAGACCTAAAAATAAGCATGCCAACCCGCGACGCCCACCCAGCCGACCAACACTCGTTCCAGGCGCATTCTCTCCTGCGATGGCCAAAGCGATCTCGGCGACACCCACCGTGACGATACCAAGCAAGGCCACCGAAAACAGGTTGAACCACCGGTGGGCCTTCATCCAATCGCCACCGACATAAACCACGAAAAACAGGCCCGCCGCCGAGCACAGCCACAAAAGCCCCCGTGCCCGCCATGCAGATGACCCCAAACTCGCGAACCATAAAGCAGGGATCAAAGCCGCCAGGGCCCACACCCGCAGCTTGACCCACATCCCAGAGGTGGAGAGCCACCAACTGGGTGGATTGTTCAGCCCCGCCGAACCATCCCACAGCAACAGCACACCCAAAACCACAAGCGCAAATCCGGTCGCCCAGCGCAGCCGCTTTTTAAAGCCAACAAGGCCAATCAACAGCACCGGAATAAAGGCCACTCCACCGTGAGGGAGCATCCAAGCGTTGATGTATTTCCACCCTTTTTTGGTCCATGAAAAGGGCCTAAATGCCCGACCGGTGCCCAGTTTTGCGTAATAAGTGTTGGGAAATTCCCAAGCAAAATACCAGTAGCGCCAGGCATGAAAGGCGACCAATGGAACGACCAGCAAGAGGGTCCAATGGGTCACAACGGAGATGCGTTTGCGAAAAGCTAAGCCCTTGGCCTCATCAGAGAAGAGCATATGCCACAGCCTTAGGCCCAAGGCCACCGCGGTGTACATGATGCCCTCAGGTCGCGAGGCGCACAGCAAAAAGAAGACCAAAGCCGACCAGGGCCGCCCCCCATCCTCAAGCTCCACCACGCAACGCCACAGCCCCAGCGCCAACAGCAGACAAAACAAACTGTTTTCCAAGCCGCTGGAGTTCCAGATTACGAACTGGGCGCTGGTCGCCAAAGCGAAGGGTGCCATCAACGCCAAAAAGTCGCGGTGAAAAGCGGCCTTCGGGCGGTCCTCAAGGGCGCGCCGCACCAAGCCCCACGCCAAAGGCAAGGTGAGGATTCCGAATATCCAGCCCAGCACCTTGGCGGTGGTGAACGGTGGCAGGCCGAGGGCATACAGCCCCGCAATCAAAAAGGTCCATGACGGGTTCGAGAAGCCCTCGACCCTCGGCCCTCCCACATAAGTAGCGAGGCCATCCCCTTGGACCAGGTTGCGTGCATAGGCAAAAGAGATGCCAGCATCTTCGATATAAAAGGGCTGAGGAAAGCAAAAGAATAGATAGTGACCAGTATAGACCAGCCCGATCAGCACCAAGGCTGACGCAACCTGACGACCCCGATCATCGAGGGAAAACCACCACTGCATCAACCGCGAGGTCTTTGTGTCCATTGTGTACACCTGCTGAAACCGAGCGCCGGTTTAGATCGTTTTCTCGACCTTTCCGGCCTGAGCGGCCTTTTTGGCGGCCATCTGCTTTTTCATCTCATCGAGTTGATTGCGCGCAGAGACGGTGGATGTCTTTTCTTTGATTTCGTCGAGCTTGGAATCGAGGCTACCGCCTGCCATCTCTGAGCCCACATCGGCCTCGGCCTGCAATTTATGGATGCCTTCGCGCACATTATCTAAGGCCCGGATGTCGGCGTCTGTGCTCAGGCCATCGAGGCTCTCCTGGATTTGAATCTGTGCCTCGGCGTTGGCTTTTTTGGCCATCATTTCGTGCTTTTCTCGCTTGAGCTTTTCGATCTCGCCCTGAAAAGAAACCAAGCCGGATTTGGCCTCTTCAGCCTGAGTCGACACCTTGTCAAGTTCGGCTTTGATGCCCACAATCGCAGCGCCAAGTTCGTCCTTTTTTTGAATGAGCACCAATGCGGCCTCGTCTTCATCCGCTTCGATTGCGACTGGAATTTGAGGGGTGACCTCTGCGAGCGCAGCTTGCTTCTCTTCGAGCTCAGTCGCGAGCTTGTTTCGCAGATAAACGATTCCGCTCACCGCTTTTTTCAATTCTCGGTGCTTTTTGATGCGCTCTTCGATGGCCGCTTCGTAAACAGCCTCTGCGTTGTTGCTTTCAAGGTCGGAAATAAACAGGCCCCAAAACCCACTCCAAAGATTGGCCACTCGACTAAAAAAACCCATAGTGTGCTCCCGGACCTGACGGCTGCAGTGTCCAACGAACAGACCCTAAACCTGAGTCGGCCCCATTGCAACTGTAATCCAGGTGGCTAACTGTGAGGCTGACGCCTTTGAACCTGGGGTTTTCATGAATAGCTATGTGTTGCTCTCCCATCTCGCCATGGGCTCAACCTTTGACACGCCACCTTCCACTCACGCCGTCCACGCTGCCCAGCGTATTGGCGAGGAGACCCTCATCAAAGCGCCCAAAGGCCTGACTGCACCGGCCAGCCGTGTGGTTTCCTATGGCTACCTGCCCGATTGGATCGCCAACCCGATGATGGTGGACTTGGACTCCTTGAGCCATGTGGCCTGGTTTAATGTGTCACTGAATGGCTCGGGCGAGGTCATCGACACCGGAAGTTGGAACGCCATCGCAGCCGAATTGGTGGAAGCGGCCCACGCCGTCGGTACCAAGGTTCACCTTTGCGTCGCCCTATTTGACGAACCCACCCAGGCCGCAGTGCTCTCCGACCCCACCCACCGCAACCGGGCGGTCGCTCAACTTGCAGCTTTGGTCAACGATTACGGCGCAGATGGACTGAATGTCGACTTTGAAGGCATGGCATGGGAGCAAAAGGATGAATTGGTCGAATTTGTCATCGCCCTCAAAGCGGCGGTGGACGAGGTCTATTTGGCAACCCCAGCCATCGATTGGCGGGGTGCATACGATTACGACCGCCTGGCCACAGAATCTGATGGTCTGTTCATCATGGCCTACGACTACCACTGGGGAGGCGGCGACCCAGGGCCCGTGGGCCCACTCCACGGCGGGGGACCATGGTCAGACTATGCTCAGGACTGGACCCTCGAGGACTACCGTTATTGGGGCGTTCCCGACGACAAAATCATCATGGGCATGCCCCTTTATGGGCGTTTTTGGCCAACAGCGAACGACACAGTTCCAGGCACCGCCACAGGTTCTGGCTCTGCCACGGTGATGGCCTCTGCCCTCATCACTGCGGCAGAATATCCACCTCGATTTGATGAGACCACCGAAAGCCCTTGGGTGTGGACAGGGCACGAGCAGCTTTGGTATGACGATCTCGCGTCCACAGAGGTCAAGCTGTCATGGGCCATCGATCAAGGCATTCAAGGGGTGGGCTATTGGGCCTTGGGCTACACCGGAAACAACCCAGAGTTTTGGCAGATGATCGACCGAATCACCTTGATTGAAGCCGGCGGCTACACAGACGATACTGGCGCTCCAGACGACGACACAGGCGAGATTTTTGACGGTGATGAGCCGGTAGCGGCATACCAGACCCCCGATTCATCAGCAGATTCGGGCACCCCAAGCGCTGCGCCTTCAAAAGGCGGCTGTGGCTGTGGCGTTGTGGAGCGACTTTCATGGTCACCGCTCATGCTTGTGGCCTTTTTGGGCCTAAGACGCCGCGCCTAAAAGCGACTCTTCCAAGTACGGCTACGGCGCGACTCCGTGCCCAGCTTTCGAAAGAGCACGCAGCGAAAGACCATCACCGGATGCAATATCACCCCCGCACCCAAGGCCATCGCGGGTTGTAAATCTCCAGGCACCATCACCACACCGCCGCCCACGGCAAGGAGCAACAGGTGAGGGGCAATCCACTCTGGCCCATTCACCTGCATAAAGCGGAAAGACCGCACCAAGATATCCATCGAACCACCCACACGATCGGTGTGAATCACCTCGGGCCAGGGGTTGAACAAAATGAGCGCGACCAAGCCAAAGAGGGTGCTCACCATCCCTGGAAGGCCCGCAAACTGAAAGGCCATCGTCACGATCCAGTGCAAAAATGCGACGCTCATCACATCCCAGATGTGCTCACCCATGCTCTCTTTCACGATGCCGATGCCCAAGGGGGTCTTGCGCTGAACGCTCTGCCCAACCGCATACAAGTAGGCACCATAAAAATAGACAACCGCAAAGCCCACAGCAAAGCCACCGATCATGCCAAGGGGCGACAACACCGTGGCCATCACCAAAACGACCACCGGCATCAACAACAACATCAGCCACACAAATGGACCGCGCAGCAAGGCCGCCCCCGTGTCGATCAGGGTCTCCTTGTACAGCTTAAGCGTGCTCGCGACCATCAAGGGCAGACCGCGGCCATGGACTGATTAACCGCTCCGGGGGTGCCGATATTTTCCTCAGCTGAGACCACCTCGTAGGTGAGTGAAACGTCCGCCACGGTGCACCAATTGCCACCATCATCGTTTTCTATGTCGGCATCTGGCAGCTCGAGAATCGCGCCATCTAGCATCAAAGCTTGGCCCTCTTGGGCATCGCCGGTGGACGGAAATCCCGAGATACTGGGGTCGACATTATCGATGTCGAATCCATCCACCGACATGAATAGCGCTGACCGCTGGGTATTTCTGAGCCGATGACTCAGGTCCCAGTACTCGGCAGCCACACCAGAGATCAACCCATAGGTGTAATCACAAGAGATGGGGTCCAACTCCGGGTCCATCGTCGCGGATGCAAAACAGAACAAAAGCACCTCTCCGGGCGCCACACTAAGACCAACGCTGGGGTCGACAACAAAGTCTGTACAGTCTCCATCGCCATTGCAGTTTTCAAAGCGCCAGTTGTCCAAATACACGGTCAGGGTGCTGACGTTGGTGACTTCGAACCACTCGCGGGTGCGCTCGTTCACCGATGGCGGCCCAGCATGGGGGTTGACCTGTAGCTCGGAGTAGACCAACACCGCATCGGTATCCATCGCTGACTCCACTGCGTCTTCGTCGATGAATCCGTCACAATCGTTGTCGATACCCGCATCGGCATCATCGTCGGTGGAGATACCAGGATGAACAGACGCATCGGTATCATCGCAATCGTCCACCCAAGCATAGCCATCGCCATCGCCGTCATCGACACAGTCGGGGATGTCGTTACCATTATCGTCGTCGAACTCATCGACGATGCTGCCATCACAGTCGCTATCGATCAAGTCACACGCCTCTGGGGCGCCGGCATAGATCGCATTATCGCCATCATCGCAGTCGTCATTGTTGAGTTCGCTGTAGTCGCCCTCAGATGTACAGCGCCACTCATAATCGGCCTCGTGCCCATACCCGTCGGCATCGGCATCCAAATAGTAGCGGCTGGCCCCGATGGCACCCTCGTCGTTGGTGTCGCCGTCGCAGTCGTCGTCGTAAGGGGTCCCGCATGTCTCGGTACCATCTGGATTCACCGCCGAATGGATGTCGTCGCAGTCACCACTATCGAGTGCGTTGTAGATGCCACTGGGAATGCAATACAACTTTGAATCGTCCGGGTCGCCGTAGTCGTCTGTATCGACATCAGCGTAGTAGCGGGTTGAATCCGTCGCACCCTCGTCGTTGGTGTCTCCATCGCAGTCATCATCGTAAGGGGTCCCGCATGTCTCGGTACCGTCTGGATTCACCGCCGAACGGCTATCATCACAGTCATCATTATCGAGCTCGTTGTAGATGCCGCTCGCGATGCAATACCACTCCGAATCGTCCGGGTCACCGTAGCCATCTGTATCGACATCAGCATAGTAGCGGGTTGAACCCGTCGCATCCTCGTCGTTGGTGTCGCCGTCGCAGTCGTCGTCGTAATCCGTCAAGCAGCTCTCGGTGCCAGCAGGACTCACCGCCGAGCGG
>DBIS01000391.1 GCA_002296975.1 Deltaproteobacteria bacterium UBA796
TCGAGGCCACTAAAGAGCTCTTGGTAGCCCAGCGCTTGGTTTTTTGGGGCGAAGGGGTGGATGGCGCCAAAGCCTTTCCATGTGATTGGAATCATTTCCGTTGTGGCGTTGAGCTTCATGGTGCAGCTGCCCAAGGGGATCATCGCGGTCGTGAGCGAGAGGTCGCGGCACTCCAGGGTGTGTAAGTACCGCATCATCTCGGTCTCGGACCGGTAGCGATGAAAGGTGGGGTGGGTCAAAAATTCAGATTGGCGACGAAGTGTTGCCGGAACACCCAAGCCTGGGTCATCGGGTGTGGTGTGTCCCCCGAAAATTTCGAGCATGTCTTCAAAATCAGTCTCACCAAAGCACTCATCCAAAGCGATGATCAGCTGGCTCTTCCCGTGTTTACGCAGGTTGATGTCCTTTTTCAGCGCATTGCTGATGATGGTGGACTGAGCGTCGCCGACATCGATACACAAAGTGTCGAAAAAGTGTTTGTGAACCAGGCGGTGTCCGGCGGCTTGAGCCGCAGCGGCTAGCCGACATGTGAAAACGTGAACGCGGCCTGAGATTCGCCTGAGCCCGTTTGGGCCGTGCCAGACGCCGTACATGCCAGCACACACGGCGAGAAGGACCTGTGCTGTACAGATGTTGGATGTGGCGCGATCCCGGCGGATATGTTGCTCGCGGGTTTGCAAAGCCATGCGCAGTGCGAGATTTCCGTGCCGGTCCTTGGATACGCCAATGATACGACCAGGCATTTGCCGTTTATGCTTGGTGAGGGTGGCCATAAATCCAGCATGTGGGCCGCCATAGCCGAGCGGTACACCAAAGCGCTGGCTGTTTCCAACCGCGATGTCGGCGCCCATATGGCCTGGGGCCTCGATCATGGTAAGGGCGAGCAGGTCCGTGGCGACGATGAGCAGGCCTTTGTGGGCGTGGACCTGGGCTGCGATGCCCCGAAAATCGGTGATGGAACCGTCGGTGCCCGGGTATTGAATCAGCGCGCCAAAGCAGGGTTTATCGGTGTTGAAGTCGGCGATGGGGCTGAGGTCGAGCGTGATCCCTAGTGGCTCTGCACGGGTGCGCAAAACGGCGATGGTTTGAGGGTGGCAGTTGATGTCGACCACAAAGCGGTCGCTTTTTCCACGGTTGACCCGGTGCGCCATGGTCATCGCCTCCGCTGCAGCGGTGGCCTCATCGAGCATGCTGGCATTGGAAATTTCGAGGCCAGTCAAGTCTTGGACCAAGGTCTGATAGTTCAGGAGGGCCTCAAGTCGCCCTTGGGATATTTCGGCCTGGTATGGCGTATACGCGGTGTACCAGCCTGGGTTTTCCAGAATGTTTCGCAGAATGACCGGCGGGGTGATGGTGTCGTGGTAGCCAAAACCCAAATAGCTTCGTGCGACGAGGTTTTTATCGGCCATTTTGGCCAATTTTTCGAGTGCTGAACGCTCGTCCAGACCCGGCCCGATGGACAGTCCTGTTTTCGACCTGATCGATGCGGGCACGGCCTGTTCGATCAAGTCGTCCAAGCTTTCGGCACCAATCGTGGTGAGCATATCAGCTATTTCCTTCGCGTCAGGGCCAAGGTGGCGGCGAGCGAAGGCGTCGAGTGGTGGGAGCGCTGTTGTCATGCGTCACCTCTATAAGGCTGTCGATCTATTCGGTTCGGTCGATCTTGTCGGACCCTTTTTGGTCTCGGACGGGATATGGCCGGCTGGGGTCCGAGAAAGGCCCAGGAGGTAGCTACAGATGACCCTGCGCAGAACACCTTTTTTTGAGCATCATCAGGCCGCTGGCGGTCGTTTGATCGATTTTGGCGGCTGGGAGCTTCCGGTCTCCTACACGGGGATCCTCGCCGAGCACAAGCAGGTCCGAAACGCTGTGGGGTTGTTCGATGTCTCCCATATGGGAGAGGTGTTTTTACGGGGGCCATCCGCGCTCTTAGCCATCCGCCATCTTGTGACAAACAATATCGACATCCCGAATGGCCATGCTCAATACACCGCCATGTGCAATCACGATGGTGGCATTGTCGATGACTTGATCGTCTACCGCCTCGCTGATGATGAGGTGTTGGTGTGCGTGAATGCCTCCAATCGAGAAAAGGACTTTGCCTGGCTGAGAGACAACAACCCCTGTGCGGATGTTGATGTCGTCGATGCCTCAGACGACTGGGCCCAGGTGGCGGTTCAGGGGCGCCACGCGGAGGCTATTTTAGATGCGATCACCGATGTGGACTTGAGCCAGGTGGCCTCATTTGGCGTGGTTCGGGGGGTGGTAGCGGGTGTAGAGGGCTGTATCTTGGCTCGTACTGGCTACACCGGAGAAGACGGCTTCGAAGTCTTCATTCCCGCAGAGCAGGCCTCAGCGGTTTGGCCAGCGATTATGGATGCTGGAAAGCCGTATGGCATTTGTCCTATTGGGCTGGGTGCTCGCGACACCTTGCGACTGGAAGCCAAGCTGATGCTGTATGGCAACGACATCGACGAAACGACCTCACCCCTCGAGGCGGGTTTGGGTTGGGTGACCAAATTCGACAAACCAGACTTTATTGGGCGTTCTGCACTTCTCGCCCAGAAAGAGGCTGGCCTGACTCGTCGCCTGGTCTGTTTGGTGGTCGATAAACGGATAGCGCGCGCCCATTGCCCCATTTTGGTAGACGGCGAGGTGGTCGGTGAGGTGACCAGTGGCACCAAGTCGCCTACTGTTGAGGCCAACATCGCACTTGGTTATGTGCCCCGTCGCTTCGCTCGTGCGGGCAATCGGCTACAGATCGATATTCGAGGCCGCCTCGCAGACGCCGAAGTGGTCAAGCCCCCTTTCTACAAGCGCCCATACTAAAGGAGCCTTTTATGTCGACCCCTCAAGATCTCAAGTACACCCGCTCGCACGAGTGGATTCGCATCGAATCGGACACTGTGTTGGTCGGGGTGAGTTGGTTTGCTCAAGACGCCATGGGTGATGTGGTTCACGTCGAGCTACCAGAAGTGGGCGATGTGCTGAAGGCCGGTACCCCAGCGTGTGAGATTGAGAGCGTCAAAGCCGTCTCAGATGTGTACAGCCCGGTTTCGGGTGAGGTGGTCGAGATTAACGAGTCCTTGGAGGACACCCCCGAAAATGTCAACGCGTCTCCTTATGGGAACGGTTGGTTGTTTCGGGTGAAGATCGGTGCCACCCTTGATTTGGGCGATACGATGGGTGCCGATGAATATAAGGCGCACTGCGGCTAAGCTGCCGGAGCCTGAGGCTTATTCAGGCTTTGGCCCAAACCGAATTGCACCGTCGGGTAAAAAGTACAGAATTCCCATCCGGCCGCCGGTGACTGTGGGAATGTGCCATGAGCCTGGAGCCAAGACCACCCATCCTTCGGGTTGTCCCTCAAACAGGGGTTGGCCTGAAAGGGCAAAGCTGAGGTCGAACTCCCCATTGGGGTGTGTGTGGCCTGGTCCTGCACAGTCCATGTCGACCGCATCGATAGAAAAGCCGTGGGTGTCCTCAGTGGGTTTCGCCAGCCGTCCAAATCGGATGTTGCCGGCTTCCTTTGGGGTAAGCCATCCTTCATTCATGCCCGCCTCGACGACCGCGCGGGCCGCGACCACTCGGGGGTCACTCATGGGGAGCAGTTCATTCAGCTTTTGGGTGGCCTCGGGGTCTGAGGCGTCGACGGCTTTGAGCGCCTCGATGATGGGGAGCAGTGCTTTGGTTGCAGTTTCACGATTGGGCATGGTGGCCTCCTAAGAGGGCCTATCGTGCCCCGTCACGAGGTGGGAGGGGCAAGCCGCAGCTGTGGGGCCTTATGCTACGAAGGCGGCCAAGTTCTCGCACCGTGTGGTGTGGCGGAGTTTACGAATCGCCTTGAGTTCAATCTGACGAATGCGCTCGCGGGTCAGGTTGAAGCGTTGTCCAATCTCTTCGAGGGAGTACTGGGTGGGCTCCCCGATGCCATAGCGCATGCGGACAACCTTTTCCTCTCGTGGGGTGAGTTCGGCCAGCACATCATCCACTTGGTCGCGAAGTGCTGCGTTATCGAATGCTGCACCTGGGTTGGCTGCGCCCTCATCTTTGATGAAATCTTGAATCTTGCTGTCTGATTCGTTGGAAACGGGCGCGTCGAGACTGGTGGGTTCACGTGTCAAACGCATCAATGCGGCGAGTTTGCTTGGGTCTTCGCCCAAACGTTCAGCAACCTCATGCAATGAAGGTTCACGGCCAAACTCTTGATATAAAGCCTTTTGGGTGTAGTGAACTTGATTGACGGTTTCGAGCTTGTAGATCGGGATGCGAATCGTTCGGATCTGGCTCTCAATTGCGCGGATAATGCTCTGGCGAATCCACCACGAGGCGTAGGTCGAAAACTTGAAGCCGCGGGTGTAATCAAACTTCTCGACTGCCCGCATAAGGCCCACGTTGCCCTCTTGGATCAGGTCAGGCAGGGGAAGGCCCCGGTAGGAATATTGCTTGGCGATACTGACAACGAGCCGGAGATTGGCCGTGATAAGTGTCTGTTTTGCGATCTCAGCATCGGGCCCGTTGTTGGCGACCAGTCGAGCGACCTCAACTTCGTCTGCGCGCTTGAGCAGTGGGATG
>DBIS01000166.1 GCA_002296975.1 Deltaproteobacteria bacterium UBA796
TCTTGGCTGTCGTGGTGCCTGTTTTGGTGCTGGCAGGGGCGGCCGGCTGGATGCGATTGGGTTTGAGTGCTGGCTTTTGGCTTGGGCTCAGTTTGTGCTCGGTTTTGGCTGTGCTGAATCGGTATCGCCCGTCTTTATTTGTGGATGGCGCGGCTGGGCGAATGGTGAATATCGGCTTGGTTGTGATCGTGACCGTGCTCATCTCGGGGCCTTGGTATTGGCACTATTTGCCCGCCATGTCGGAGTTTTTGGCAGCTAATCTGGCGCAGAAATTCCATGGCGACCCGGTGAGCGGCCTCGACGCGTGGCCTTTTTATCCTGCGGTTTTGTTTAGCCGCTTGATGACCACGCCCACAGTGATTTTGAGTTTGCTCGCAGGGTTGATGGCTTTGAGGCCAAAGGCATCGCCTTTGCTTCGTTGGTCGGTGCTGACCTTGGTGTGTGGTGTGTTGATTTTGGGGCTGTTGCCTTATCGATCTGGGCGGTATTTGATAGCAGGGGCCGGTTTGTTGGGGGTGATTGCATTGTGGCCGCTGACCCTGCATTCTGCCCATCGGTCTTGGGTGCTTCCGCTTGTTTTGGCCACGGGTTTGGCCCAGCAGCTCAGCTGGATACCGTTGGCTTTTGGTGGGGTTCGGGTGCCCCACCACTTGGCTTTGTTTACCCTGCCTCAGCCGGATTTGATGGGCAACACGGTGGGTGGAATCTATCAGGCATACCAGGACCTGTTGCACCCAAGATGGCGGTTTTTGCCCTTTGCGAGTCCGCCGGTCCGTGGTGTTGCGCGTTCGGAATGGGTGGCGGTTTCGGTGATGTCTCAGGCCAAGGGTGAGGCGAGTTTATTGGTGGTGGTTGATCCCGCCCAAAGGCTCAATCTCAATGCTGTGTCCACCCATCTCACCGCGCTTCGCCCGCCGCCCACGACCAAAGTTGTGGGGGCTAACGGCGCGCTAAATGCCCAAACGCTGTCGCTGTGGGCGAGACGGGCGGCTCGCCCAAGAGATCAGCCGGCCACTTCCTCTGGCCCACCTCAGCCTCGGCGCTTGTTCTTGGTGCTGAGCTATTCACCACGCGTCGGGCCCTCTTCACAAGATGTGGCGGCCTTAAAGGCGCTCGACTTCAAGCTTGTTGCCCAGTCGGGAGCGCTTGATCAAATGGGGGCAATCGGTCTCAGTATTTGGCGAGGAACACAGCGATGAGAATGTTGGCATTACACGGATTTACTGGGTCTGGAGCCGACTTCGATCCGCTAAAGTCCGCGTTAAATCTTGATTTTGAGTCCCCAGACTTGATGGGTCATGGCTGTGGTGAGCAGCCTGTGGATATAGCGCAGTACCGTATCGATTCTGTGGCCAGGCGGCTGAAAGACACCTTGGGCGGACGAGACTTAGTTTTGATTGGCTACTCGATGGGTGGGCGGGTGGCGTTGCGGTTGTGGCCATTGCTTGGGTCGGCTCTGCGTGGACTGATTTTGGTGAGTGCCAACCCAGGACTTGAGGATGTGGTGGACCGGACGGAGCGCATCGCACAGGATTTTGCCCTGGCCGGGAAAATTGAAGAGCGGGGAATGGCCTGGTTTTGTGAGCACTGGGCGGCCACGCCGATGATTGGTTCTCAGGCCAATATTTCAATCGATGCATTGGCTGCGATGGGCCGCCGTCGGGCTAAAAATTCGCCCCATGGATTGGCGAATGCCTTGCGGGGTATGGGCCAAGGGGCCGTGGCTCCCGTCTGGGATACCCTGAGTGAAATTCCCGTGCCCACCTTGTTGCTGACGGGGGCTCAGGACAGATCTTACACCGCGATCGCAGGGCGAATGCAAGGGCTTATTCCCGAGGCGGTGCACATCACGGTGCCCAATACAGGCCACTGTTGTCATTTAGAGGCAGTCGATACAGTGGCCGCGCATATCGTCGACTTTTTGTCGGGGCTCAGCGAATAAATGTGGGTGTGTTGGCGGTTGAGGCTGCGGGCTCAAATCGATAATCCGCTAATCGGAAGTCTTTGAGCCCCTCTGGGCGGTCGATGCGCCCTTGGATGATGAACCGGGCCATCATGCCTCTGGCGCGTTTCGCCATAAAAGAGATGATTTTAGGCCCGCCGTCTCTTCGCTCTTTGAAGACTGGTGTGATGACGGGGCTTGGCAGTGTTTTTGGCTTGACGGCCTTGAAGTATTCGACCGATGCCAGGTTCACTAAGGTCTTGTCTTGGTGGTCCTCTAGGCGTTCTTGAAGTTGTGCTGTGATGCGTTCGTCCCAGAACTGGTAGAGATTTTTTCCACGCGCGGTCTGGAGTTTGGAGCCCATCTCTAGGCGGTAAGGCTGGATGAGGTCGAGGGGGCGGAGCAGGCCGTACAGACCGCTGAGGATCCCGAAGTGCTCTTGGGCCCAGGTTAAATCTTCTGTTGAGAGGGAGTCGGCGTCGAGCCCGGTGTAGGTGTCGCCGGCAAACATCAACGCTGCGGGTTTGGCGTTGTCGATGGTGAAGGGGGTGGTGAAGCTTTGAAATCGCGCGTGATTGAGGTCAGCGAGCTTGTCAGAGATTTTCATGAGGTTGGCGAGGTCGCTTGGCCGAAGCTTGGCGGCGATTTTCACCAAGGACTTGGCCTCGGTGAGCAGATCGGGCTGGGTCAACGGCAAGGTGCGACTGAGGGGTGCGGTGTCGAGTTTTTTTGCAGGTGAGACAACAGCGAACATGGTGAGCTCCGGGCTGGTGGGATCACTTAAGCTAATGTCGGGGAGCTTGCAGGGTGGCGCGGATTTGTCTGAAGGCGGCGATCAGCGCGTCAAAGAGCAACATGAAGCACATTCCGCCCACCATCATTCCGCTCATCCACCATAAGGGCGAGAGGGGTACGCCATCAGAGCGCCGATTTCGGCCGATAGAGCGCAGACTCACACTGTGGTCACGG
Organism: Deltaproteobacteria bacterium UBA796; assembly: GCA_002296975.1. GTDB lineage: Bacteria > Myxococcota_A > UBA796 > UBA796 > UBA796 > UBA796. The sequence continues at coordinate 2,912 of DBIS01000166.1, forward strand.
GTTTGAATGCTCGCTGTAGCGTTAGGGATGGCAGCGGACTTGGCGGTGTGCGGGCACACCATTGTCGTATCACCCCAACTCACGAGTACGCTCTCATCTTGGGCGGTGAGCTCGACGGCTTCGATCGTTTGGGGTGGGTGGAGTTGTCCCATGCAGGTCAAGGGTTCGCCGTGAATGGTGGCGGTCGCAGGGCTGTCGTCGCTGATCCAGATCCACAGCCCTTCATCCGCCTTTGCGGCCAGGCTCAAACCCAGGCCTGCACCGGAGATGGGCCGAATATATAGCTGTGTGGCTGGAGCATCGGCAGACCACCGGGTGTTTGGGCCGATTCGCCACATGCTGGTCATGAGTTGGGGGGCTTTTTCTGTGGTGGGCAGCGGCTCGCCGGCGGTGCGGGTCCAACCCCAGGCAGCTTGATGGGACTTGTAATTTTCGAAGTGGTCTAGCGCAGCGAATGCGCAGATCAAGCCGATGAGGCCGACCACCATTCGTGATTTTTTTTGGCGTCTCATGGTTTGCCAAGGAGCCGTGTTGGCTCAGGGTAAGCGGGCAGGGTGACGCCGGTCCCGGTTGTGTTGATGGTGTGCCCTCGCATCCAGGGGCGAAGGGCTTTGGAGAGGGCATAGCCGAGCAGCCGGTGTCCTTTTACGGTGGGTCGACCTGTCTCGTGGAACAAGGATGTCGGGTCGCGGGCACTGTTTTGGAAGAGTTCTGGACCATCGACGACGGGCAGTCCGTGCTTGGCTGCTACGTCGACCATTGCCATTCGGTAAGGGGCCACCCGCTGGAGTTGCGGGGTGTCGTGGAGGTCTGTGGGCAGGGGCAGGAGTACGAAAACCATGGCGACTTCGGCGCTTTTGGCCTGTGTGGCGAGGGCATCGAGGTGGAGGGAGTAGTCGTTGCTGCTCACCCGCGGGCGCCCGTCGGTGTTGGTGTTGATCCCTTTTCTGAACACATTGTCACGCTGAATGGCTTTGTTTCCGCCATGCACCCGAAGCATGTGGTCGGCCACCCTTGTGGTGGCGAAGGCCTCCAAGATGTCCCGTTTGGGTGTGGTACCACGGAAGGCAGAGATCACTTCTTTGTCCACATAGGTCCCCACATTCATTTCGATACCTGGCCCTGAATATATCAACAAGTCTGGTTCTAGGTCCCAGCCTCGCATGCCCATTAAGTTGCGTGTTTGAATAATGGAGTAGTCGGGGACTGCCAGGATGATGGGTTGCACCCCGACACGCTCCCCGCCCAGGCTGTCGATGGCGTCGATAGCAAAGCTTTTGGTCCGCTCGACACCCTCGCCAAAGGCCATCCCGTCGCCGAGCACGACCACCCGCCGGATGTTGGCTGGCTTCTCCATTGTGACAGCATTGCCTCGGGCGCCCAAAGCGTTGACATGCACCTGTTGACCATTCACCTCGGTGGCGCCGGGCAAAAGCTGCCAAAGCAAAAAGGGGTCGGTTGTGTCGCTAAAGTCAGGTGTGTGTGGGTTGCCAGTCAGCTGTTTCTCTGCGCCCAAGGCCCATTGCTCAATTCCCCATAAACAAGCGCCAGCCAGGATGGCCCCGGCAACGCCGACGCGTACAATTTGGGTTGAAATCGAAGAAGCGCTCATTTGGCCTCTTATCCGGCTCAGGTGGATGCTGGCGGATCACCTGATGTGTTGATATATCAACTATGTTGTTTATTGTTAATCATAGGGTTATCATATCGTCCATATGGGTGATGCATCATCAAATCTTCGACTGAATGTTCGCCAGTTGCGTTCTGCACGGCAATTGAGTCAAGCCGCGCTTGCCAAAATAGCTGGTATTCCCCGCCCCACATTGGCCCATCTGGAGTCTGGGTCGGCCAATCCCACATTGTCGGTGTTGATGCGGCTAGCGAGTGCACTTCAAGTGTTGATCGAGGAACTGGTGGCACCCCCACGGGCCCAGGTTCGACATTTTAGCGCTGATCAGTTGCCTCAGCGCCAGCGAGGCATGGTCGCTGTCCGAAAATTATTGCCTGAGCACATTCGGGGTTTGGACATAGAGCGCATGGCGCTTCCTGCGGGCTCCGATTTTGTTGGGATCCCCCATATTCGAGGCAGCCGGGCGTACCTCATCTGTGAGCGCGGAGCGTTGCGCCTCACCATTGGGGGCGAGGAATTCGATATGGTCGAAGGTGATGTGCTGGTGTTTCGTGGAGACCAACGACACAGCTACGAAAACCCTGGAACGGTGACCGCGGTGGGGTATTCAGTGGTTACTTTGGCCCCAGTTCCCGATGAACTTAGTTAGGATTTTGGAGGAGGTTTTTATTCGCTTGTTTTTTGTTGTGCTTGGATTGACGGCTTGTGGCAATCCAAAAATAGACGCTGACGCACCCCTTGATGATGGTGAGCTTACTGTCGCCAACTGTGGCGAGTCCTTTTCGGCTGACCTGCCGGTGTTTTTCGCTGACTATTTCGCCTGTGTCGATGCCACGCTCGAGGGTGATGGGGTGGTCATTCAAACCGATGGTTTACCGCCTCATCCGAGCGCATATTACCCCCCTGATAGTCCGAACTATGTGGCGTTTGACGACCGTGGAGGCAGTCACCATCAAAACCCCAACCAATTGGCCATCCAAGACTTTGTCATGACCGTTCCGATGGCGCCCGTCCCCAAGGGGATCACCATCGATCAAGCCATGGTGGACAACGAAATGGGCACCAGTGACCAAGAGTACCCAGGTGGGCCTCAAGGGATTGCGCTCAATGGGGTCATCATTTTTGGCGCCATGGCGGCACCGGGGGATGACCTCGCGGCTGAGCAGTACACGTTTGATGCTTACGAAGCACACCCGGCCCACACGACTTATCATTATCACTTCAACTCGCCGGGACCCCTCGAGGTACTGGTTGACCGTGGCTTCAGTACCAGCGCTGCTTTTGGAGCGGGCGAAATCGAGCTGTATGGGGTGATGTGCGACGGAACGGTCGTCATGGGATGCACCGAACTCGATGGCAGCACCCCCGTTGCAAGTGATTTTGATGCCCAAAATGGCCATGTCCATGATGTGAGCGACGGCGAGGTGCTCTTGTTGGCCGAGCGCTATCACACCCATGTATGTCCGAGTCGCTGGCCCGATTATCCCTTCTTTCCAGAGATTTCATTTTATGATGGCGGTGGGTGTCAGACCGCTCCGCCACCGCAACACTGACATTTAGAGGGTACCAAGCGGAAAATTAGAAATCACGAGGTACAGTGACGGCCATGACACTTTTCTGGACATTCTTGACCGCTATTGCAGCTGCCGATTCACATGTCTTGCAGGTCGAAACTCAGCGCATGTTTTGGGCCGGCGGTGAGATCGTTCACGCCAAAGGCTTTGTAAACGGAATCCCGATCGATGCCCCTGCCTTGGTTAGTACCTATGATTTGAGCGGTCGTACGGTCGGCCATCCAAGGCCTTGGCCAGACCTCGAAGGCCTGAACCTGGTGCCGGCCATTTCTGAAGAAAAAGCGGCTGAAGCCATTGCCCTGGGTTGGGGGGT
>DBIS01000356.1 GCA_002296975.1 Deltaproteobacteria bacterium UBA796
GCCCCCGTGTCGGGAAGCGCCCCCGTGTCGGGAAGCGCCCCCGTGTCGGCTGGAGTCCCAGTGTCCGGTGAGCCCGAGTCGCTTTGGGTGTCGCTTGGCAATAGATGTTTGGCAGCAGCGCCGGGTGTCTTGACGCAGCCGGCCAAAGCTGACCAAGTGAACAAGGTCAAAGTGATTGGATTCATCGCTTTGCAAACTCATCTGTGGTCACTCGAGCTGCGATTCCCAATCGGGGGTCCAAGGCGATCAGGCCATGGCTCCCGATGCATTGGTGAAGCGAGTGGTTGTTCATCGCGTCTGTCAGCCGGTAACTGGCGACCACAGTGGATTGGGCCAGGTACAACTCGTCCAAAACCAGTGTGTGGCAAAAACCCCATGGGTTTGCGCCGAGCGCTGGGGTGATGGTTGGGGTTGACAGCACGGGTTGGCCCTCTTTGTTGAAAATATGAAGACCGGGGGAGATTGCATACAGCCAGTTGTCATGAACAAGCACTGTGTGGCCGGGATGAGGCTGCGAGGTGGCGTGACTGCTCGGCGCACTCCAGACCGTCTCCGATTGCCCGATAGTCACCCGATCGTGGGGGTTGAACTCAAGCGTATGGGCCTTGTTTTTTGTGCCTGATGAGCCTCGGCTTTGTGCTCCCCGAGCAATATCCACCAGATTCGCCCGCGTCGGAATGTTGTGCCAGGTGGCCAAGCGAGCAGCTTGAACGGTATCGAAGGTCTTAGGTTTGAGGTGCTTTTGGCACTCGGCAACAGCGCGATGGAGGGTGGCCTCACCGTGGTGGGCCTGTACTGTCTGGTGGTGCGCGCCAGTCAAAAATTCAAAATGAGACACCGACCAGTCAGCGCCGTTTCGGCCAGACTGCTCAACGTTCACATCTTGTGTGCCCACGCTTACCCGGTGGTTTCCCGTTTGTTTTGACCAGTACATCTCGCCCTCGTTCTGTACGCTATCATCGATTACCGGCACCCCCCAGCCCACCCCGTTACGCCCTAAGCGTTCCTTTTACCCAGCCGGAGAACTAAAGCATGGCCCAGTCAAAACCTCATGTCGTCCGTTGCGGATTGATTCAATGTGCAAACCCCATCAACGATGAGAGCGTTCCGGTCGCGGATATCCAAAAGGCGATGTACGACAAACACATTCCCTTTATCGAAGAGGCGGGTGAAAAAGGCGTCCAGATTCTTTGTTTGCAAGAGATATTTAACGGTCCGTACTTTTGCCCCAGTCAAGACCCTCGCTGGTATGCTGCGGCGGAATCGATCCCTGGCCCAACCACAGACCTGTTGTCCGAATACGCCAAGAAATACGATATGGTCATCGTGGTCAGCCTGTATGAAAAAGCCGACCGTCGAGGGGTTTACTTCAACACCGCCGCGGTCATCGACGCCGATGGCACCTATTTGGGTAAATACCGCAAGCAGCACATCCCTCAGGTGGCTGGATTTTGGGAGAAGTTCTTTTTCACACCAGGCGACGGTGGCTACCCGGTCTTCGACACCAAATACGCCAAAGTGGGCGTGTACATCTGCTACGATCGACACTTCCCAGAAGGCGCGCGGTGTTTGGGTCTCAACGGTGCCGAGATCGTTTTCAACCCGTCGGCGACCGTCGCGGGCTTAAGCCAGTACCTCTGGAAGCTCGAGCAGCCCGCACACGCTGTGGCCAATGGCTACTTTGTCGGGGCCATTAATCGTGTGGGTACCGAAGCCCCGTGGAATATCGGCAAGTTCTATGGCACATCGTATTTCGTCAACCCCAAAGGCCAGTTCGAGGCCACGGGCTCAGAGGATGACGATGAGTTGGTGGTCGCCGATTTGGATTTGTCGATGATCGACGAGGTGCGCAACACTTGGCAGTTTTACCGCGACCGTCGCCCAGATGCTTACGGCGAAATCAACGAGCGCTAAATTTAGGAGGACCATATGTCTATCATTATTCGTGGCGGCACCGTCGTAAACGCTGGCTCAGAGGCTTGTGCTGATGTGCTGATTGTCGGTGGCCAGATCGCTGCGGTCGGTTCAGATCTCGACGCTCCAGCCGGTGCGCGGGAGATCGACGCTTTGGGTGCTTTTGTGATGCCCGGTGGCATCGATCCGCACACGCATATGGAGCTGCCTTTCATGGGCACGGTGGCCTCTGAGGACTTCTTTTCGGGCACATCTGCGGCTGCTGCAGGTGGCACCACCATGTGCATCGATTTTGTGATTCCTGCCCCTCAAGAAAATATCGTTGAAGCCTGGAAAAAGTGGCGGGAATGGTCTCAAAAGGCCGCCTGTGACCACAGTTTTCATGTGGCCATCACTTGGTGGGACGACACGGTCAGCCGTGACATGGGCATCTTGACTCAAGAGTACGGCGTGAACTCCTTTAAGCATTTTATGGCCTACAAAGGCGCCATTATGTGCGACGACGAGGTGCTGGTCAACAGCTTCTCACGTGCCCGTGATTTGGGTGCAATCGCCTCGGTCCACGCCGAAAATGGCGAATTGGTACACCGGCTTCAGCAAGAGATTTTTGCCAAAGGCATCACCGGTCCAGAGGGGCATCCACTTTCTCGGCCTCCTGAAGTTGAGGGCGAGGCTGCCAACCGGGCCATTCGCATTGCCGAAGTACTGGGTGTGCCGCTTTATCTCGTTCACACCAGCTGTATCGATGCCCTCGAGGCCGTCACCCGGGCCAAACTTGAGGGTCAGCGGGTGTTTGCTGAGGTGCTTGCACAGCATTTGCTGATCGACGATTCGGTTTACCGAAACAAAGATTGGCGCTTTGCAGCCCATCACGTGATGAGCCCGCCTTTCCGGTCGAAAGAACATCAGGCCGCTTTATGGCGTGGGTTGCAGTCGGGCATGATTCAGACCACAGCCACTGACCATTGTTGCTTTTGCACCCCGCAAAAAGAGGCTGGGCTCGACGATTTTCGCGCCATCCCCAACGGCACCAATGGCATCGAGGACCGGATGAGCGTGATCTGGGAGCATGGTGTGCGCACAGGAAAACTCACCCCGAGCGAGTTTGTTGCGGTCACATCGACCAACGCTGCCAAAATCTTCAATATTCACCCGCGAAAAGGTGTGATCGCACCCGGTGCCGACGCAGATGTTGTGGTCTGGGATCCAGAAGCTAGCCGGACGATTTCGGCCAAAACCCACAATCAAAACATCGACTTCAGCATTTACGAAGGCATGACCGTCACCGGGATTCCCGCTCTCACCATCAGCCAAGGCAAAGTGGTTTACGAAGACGGAGAACTCAAAACAGTTCGTGGTGCTGGTCGCTACATCAATCGGCCGTGTTTTCCAGGATACTGGCACAACCAGACCCTCAGAAATCAACTGGCTGAGCCCACCGCTGTAGATCGCAGTTGAGTCGCATCGTTTTCCACGGCTGCCTCGGCCTAAGCTTGTGTTTGCTTCATTCTTTGCCTTCAGCGAAAGCCATGGGCTTAAAAAAGACGAGTTCCGTACAGGATAATTGTGTGATTACCATCAAGCGTGAGGCCGCCAGCTCATTGCTCCAAGAGCTCCGAAATCTGGGACTGGAAGCATTTGACTTTCCAAAGGCCTTTCCCGCAAAGGCACCGAAGCCAGCCACCGATAAGCCACTGAATGCAGGTGGAGTTGGCCCGAAAGGCGCGGCTGTATTTTGGGCCAGTTCGGAGGGGACACCCTTTGTTGACGCCCAACTGTTCGGTCATCTTACCGTGGTCATGGTGCCAGCGATGGCCCCGGGTGAGCAGGCCCAAGTGGGGCGGGTTGGCCCACACCCGATCCAAGAAATACCTCAGTTGATTCAGCAGCTTATAGAGGCTGACGTCATCGGAACCTATGTGCATCTCGGGTCGACCCTGTGCCTCGAGAACATCCCAGGTGGGCTACACATTAGGGGTTCGCACACCTACATGACCAACACCGAGAACATCGATGCTTTGGATTTTAAGGTTGTGGTCGAGCCCAGTGGGCTTATTCTTGTGAGCAACTCCTGATACAGGGGCGCCTGGCTTGTCGGATTTTCAGTACAGAAACATCTAAAATGGTGGTCGGAATACCCCCTCGACCGGCAATGAGGTGTCCGATGAAGCGCTAGCGCTTCATGAGGTCGTCGGGAATCACGGCTATGTGCCGATGGCGGTGCACGAAAATGGCACCACCGACTTGGCTAACCCTTGGGGCTCATCCCATGTTCAGGGCCTGTCTATCAACGACTTTATGCGCTTTTTCAACCATCTTCGGGTTGTAAACGCCTGAGAAGGCCCAAGCATAAAGAGCCGCTCGCCCGCCCATTGATTAGCCTAGTTTGCACATGCGCTTTTTAGATGGAGGCAACCATGTCGAGTCCCGCTCCCCAGCCCGAGTTGATCTACGGTATCGATGACAGTCCACCCCCGGTCGAAACCGTGGTGTTGGGCCTTCAGCATTATCTGACCATGTTTGGTTCTACCTTGGCCATTCCGCTGATTATTTCGGGGCCACTCGGACTGACCGACCCGACAGAGCTTGGCTGGTTGATCGCCACGATGTTTTTTGTGAGCGGCATCACCACCCTGTTGCAGACCACTTGGGGAAATCGTCTGCCCATCGTTCAGGGCGGGACATTCTCCTTTTTGGCGCCGACCTTCGCAATCTGTGGCATGGCTGCGTTGGCTGAGGCCGGTTGGCAGGTTCGGATGCAGCATGTTCAGGGTGCCATCATCTTGGGTGCTGTGGCCGAAATCGCCATCGGTGCGAGCGGGCTTATCGGTAAGATGCTTCGGTTTGTCGGGCCCATCACCATTGCGCCGACCATTGCACTCATCGGCTTGAGCTTGTTTAAATTTGGCGCACCCACCGCCGGAAAGCACTGGCCGATTGGTGGCCTGACCATCGCTTTGATCATCCTGTTTTCTCAGTATTTGCGCCGTAAAAATCGGGCTTTTGAGTTGTACCCAATCTTGATGGCCATTTTGGGTGCTTGGGGCGTGGCCGCCTTGTGTACATATGCGGGTGTTTTCGAGCCAGGTCACCCTTCGTATACATCGATGGACAACCTGAGTGCCGCACCTTGGTTTCGAATTCCCACACCGTTTCAATGGGGCATGCCGCAGTTCACCCTCGCCGCATTTGTAGGCATGTTCGCGGGCTACATCGCCTCGATGGTGGAGAGCATTGGTGATTATTACGCTTGCGCTCGGCTAGCAGGTGCGCCCACGCCAGACGCCAAGACCATCAACCGGGGTATCACCTTCGAAGGCATCGGCTGTTTGATCGCCGGAATCTTTGGTTCGGGCAACGGAACCACGAGCTATTCGGAGAACATCGGCGCTATTGGGCTTACCCGGGTAGGCTCGCGCAGGGTCGTTCAGGCGGGTGCAATTTTGATGATTGTGCTCGGCATGGTCAGCAAGTTCGGGGCATTGTTTACCACCATTCCACAGCCGATTGTCGGTGGAATGTACTGTGCGATGTTCGGAATGATCGCCTCAGTAGGGCTCTCCAACCTGCAGTTCGTCAATCTCAACTCTGCGCGGAATCTCTTTATTTTGGGTTTCGCCTTCTTCATGGGGTTGAGCTTACCCGAGTACTTCAACGCCACACCGTTCGATTCTGGCTTGTTGTGGGTGGACAATATCGTGAACACCCTGGGTAAAACCGGCATGGCGGTGGGTGCATTCCTGGCCCTGATTTTGGACAACACCATTCCTGGTACGCCGGAAGAGCGCGGACTTGTGGCCTTCAGCCAGCGCAATGATATCGAGCCACCCTTGGAGGAGAAATCATGAACATAGACTGTAGAAACTGGATTGGGGGGCAATGGACTGCCGGCCCTAAGACGGCCGAAAATACCTGCCCAGCGGATGTGGCTGATGTGTTGGGAACACGGCCAGTATCGGGTGCTGCCGAGGCCCATGCGGCCATTGCTGCGGCCAAAGCTGCACTCCCTGCTTGGCGGGACACTCCGGCACCCAAACGGGGCGAATATCTGTTCAAATTGGTGAGACTGCTCGAGCGGGACCAAGAGCGTCTGGCTGAAGTCTTGGCCATGGAAGAGGGGAAGATTATCGCTGAGGCCCGTGGCGAGGTGGCCAAAACCACCCGCTATGTGGAGTTTGCTGCTGGCGATGCCCGGCGGATGACCGGCATCACTGCACCGTCTGAAATCCCTGGCACTTTCGGCATGACGATTTGGCAGCCTCATGGGGTTGTCGGCTTGATTACGCCGTGGAACTTTCCGGTTTGCATTCCCTTGTGGAAGATTGCACCGGCCATCGCTGCCGGAAACACAGTGGTGCTCAAACCTGCCCCCGAGA
>DBIS01000361.1:0-4049 GCA_002296975.1 Deltaproteobacteria bacterium UBA796
GTCGGTGTCTGCGTCAGCATCTGCTTCAGAAGCATCCGCAGCGACACCCACCCCCGTGTCAAAAAACTTATTGTCTGAACACCCAAAAATGAAAGTGGCCATAAAAATCAGGGTCAGTTTTCGCACGTCGCTCTCCGTATATTTGTACACAGAACAAATGCACGGAGCATGCCAGCGAACCAAGCTGGAAACTATTCAGTCATTCCAAGCATTTAAGGCCACAGCACCCAATTCACGTCTCACTAAACCAGCGACGACCTGTTTCACGTTTCACATGATGAAACGTGAAAAAGAGTAGCTATCCTTGTCACTGAACCGTCTCTCGAAACATAAAAATACATATTAGTTTCATGGAGCCTCAGGAGGAAAACATGGCCACACGCGTGATTCGATCGCTCAAGGCACAGGTCTCCGTCACCCAAAACCAGCTGGTGGATTTGGGCCTTATGGTCCTATGGCCCCTCATCGCCGCCTTAACAACAGCCGTTTTTTCACTCTCCTTCATTGCCGCCATGGTGCTCTTTTTAGGCCTGCCCTGTGTGTACCTGAGCGTCCGCTTGGGCCAAAAAATCGGCCGGTCCTTGCTGTTTTCAACCGTGATGGGTGTGCCTTTGGCCATCGTCATCGATTACTTGATGGAGGTCACCAGCGCATGGGTTGTCTCCGAATCCGCTTTCGGCGACTTTCGGCTTTTCGACCACGTCTTCGTCGAGCAAATTCCATGGCTGGTCGCCTTCGCCTTTTTGACCGTCCTGGTTTACCGCCGATTTGTCGGCCAAAGCCAAGATTCGACCCTCAAACGCATGCCATTTTCATGGTTTGTAGCCTGGCATAGCGCGGTGTTCATCGGCTTTGTCGCCCTCTGGGCCATCAACCCACAAGCGCTGGTTTTAGACTACGCCTACCTTAAAGTCGGGATGGTGCTCGGTGCGGCCCCCCTGCTGTACGTGGCCCTGACATCACCGAGCCTCCTTCGACGATTTATTGTCCCCACCCTATTCTTTGCTTGGTACAGCGGCATCTACGAGCTCATCTCCCTCGACCAAGGCCACTGGGCCTTTCCAGACCCCACGCAGTTTGTGGGATGGATCACCGTTGTGGGCCACACCCTCCCTTTCGAGGAAATCCTCTTCTGGATGGTGCTCGGACCTGCATCGTGCTTGTCTTATTTCGAGATATTCGGCGGCGAACCCACCTGATCGATCCGGTGTAAACGGAGGCTGTTCAGACTCACCGTGATGGAGCTGAAGATCATCGCAACCGCCGCCATGGCCGGACGAAGCTGCCCCGACATCGCCAATGGAATGGCCAAGGCATTGTAGGCCATCGCCCAGCCTAGATTCTGGCGCATCACCCTTCTCGCCGCACGGCCAAGGCTCAACACAAAGGCCACACGCGCCACCCCTGGGCTTTGCAAGGTGATGTTGGCTGCACCTTGAGTCGCCGATGTCGCACCATGTACAGCGATGCCCAGATGGGCCACTCCGAGCGCCGGGGCATCGTTAAAGCCATCGCCAACAAAGGCCACAAAGCACCCTTGGGCCATCAACTCACTCACCTTTTTGGCCTTGTATTGCGGGGTGCAATCCCCCTCGACCACCTCAAAACCAAGCCCGCCACACAAAGCCTCCACGACCGGGCCCCCATCGCCAGACAACACCCACGATGCAATACCGCGCGCCCTCAAAGAAGCCACCACATTTGCGACCCCAGGCCGAATCGGGTCATGAAAGTCGACCCAGCCCACCATCGCATCACCCAAGGCCACCCAACTCCGGGTGGGCCTAAAGCTGGCATCATCGACATCCGGCACCACTAGCCCACACTCAACCATCCACGCCTCCGACCCAAAGCGCACCGTCTGGCCCTCAACAGTGGTCCACTCCACACCCAAACCCGGCACCTCGATGTGTGTACCCGAGGCCTGACCCTCACACGCCAACGCATGCCTTATGGCCCACGATAATGAATGGGGGCTCAAAGCAGCAGCGCCCGCAGCCAATCTCTGGGTGTCTGCCTCAGAATAGGGTTGCACTGCGCCCCAGGCCGTCACGACCGGACGCCCCTGAGTAAGTGTGCCAGTTTTATCAAAGACCACCGTGTCCACAGTTGATGCCGCCTCTAAAGCCTCTGCATCCCTAAAAAGGACCCCGAGTTTCGCCGCTCGGCCCACCGCAACCGCCATCGCAAGCGGCACCGCCAAACCCAGGGCACACGGACAAGAGATCACCAAGACCGTCACCATCCGAAGAACCGCCTCGGTCGGCGGGGTACCCGTGGCCACCAAGACCAAACCCGTCAACAACGACAAGCCCATCACCACCGGCGCCAACAGCTCCGAAAACCGCTGTGCGATCGATGGCTCTGTGACCTTTTGGTCCATCGCCTCTTGAACCTGATGGGCGATGTGGTCGAGCTTGCGATCGCCAAATTCCGCGACCACCACCACAACCAGCGCACCGTGCAGATTGGTACACCCAGCCTCAATGATGTCGCCAGGCCCAAGCGCTACCGGCATCGACTCACCGGTAAGCAATGACCTATCTGCCATCGAGCGCCCCTCGACCACCCGCACATCCACCCCGAAAGCCTCGCCTGGCCGCACACGAAGCCGGTCCCCCACCACAAGCTCAGCAATCCCTACCCGAACACCCACGCCCTCCGCGTCAAGACGCTCTGCTTCATCAGGCGACAATGACAACAACTGCCGAACGGCATCGAGGCCTCTCTCACGAACAGCGTGCTCCAACAAACGACCTGCCGACACAGCGAGAATCAAAAAACAGGCGGTGTCAAACCAAACATCCGACCGACCTGAAGCCAAGTTGGCCACGCTTAAACTCCAAGCCCCTATCGCCGCGATCGACACCAAAGCATCCATGCCCGGGACCAAAACCCGCAAGGTTCGCCAGCCGGCCAACAAAATCTTCCACCCAGCGACAAAGACCACCACCGCGGACAGCACCGCCTCTGAAATGGAGATCCAAAACTGAACATCCGGGCTGATCTCAGTCAGATAAACACTGGCCTGAGCCGTCATCACCCACATTCCAGGCACGATCCCCAAGGCGAGTCGAACCTGATGCCCCGTGAGCACATCCTGGTCGAGCTTGGCCAGGGCCGCACCATCGAGATTCAAGGGCGCCACCCGATAGCCCGTGTCTTCGATGGTCTTGGAGAGTCTTTCGATGCTGGTCAGGGTCGCATCATAAGAGATGACTGCGATTTTTGAGGCAAAACTCACCCGCGCCGAGCCCACAGCATCTTGGCGAGACAAACCCCGCTCCACCGCGCGCGCACAGTTGCTGCACCACATGCCAGCCACGTGCAGCGATGCCTGCTCCATCACATCTACTCGGCGGCCAGCTTGGCCAAGCCTTCACCGCCGATAATGAGGCCCTGGCCATCGATCGCCGAGCGAAGTGTGGTGACATTTTCAACACCGAGGGCCGGCCCTGCGGCTCCAAATTCTGTCACCAGATAGCCCAAAACCGCAGAAACCTCTTCATCACTCATCGCACCACCCAAAGGCGGCATCATCCCGGAATACTCTGTACCCGCCACCGTGATCGGCCCCGTGAGACCATTGATGAGCACAGCCCCTATCGACCGCGAGGAGCCCTCTAGCCACTCACTGCCAACCAACGGTGGGAATGTTCCAGGTACACCGGTTCCCCCCGCCTGATGGCAGGCCGCACACCGGGCTTGATAGACCTGTGCCCCATCGACAACCGCTGTTCCAAGACCATCATTCCCCGCTGCTGACGGGGCGCCTGCATAAGAACGCCCCATGGCTGAGTCCCAATTGGGCATCATGAAGGCATAGGTTGCACCCCAACCCAAAACCAAACCGATGGTCAAGCCCATCATGAATGGAATTGGGTGGTCCTCTTCTTCTGGCTCACTCAAGCCCCGTTGACTGGCTAGGGGATCCCAGGAGTCGTTTGGCTGCTTAGTCACCAGACACCTCATCTTTTGGCACTGGGTAAGTGCGGTCCATGGCGATCAGGTACTCGACCAAATTCAGGGCGTCTTCGCCCGCCACGATC
>DBIS01000361.1:4347-11309 GCA_002296975.1 Deltaproteobacteria bacterium UBA796
CCCCCCCCCCCGCCACGATCACACCGGTTTTAGGGGCGAACTCCGCTGGGAGTTTGACCACCACATCATCGGGGCCCGCTGTCTCTTTGTGCTCAAACAAGAACGGATAAGCGGGCATATTGCTCCACTTGGCCACCGACCTTGGCTGGTACAGGTGCATCAGATGCCACACTTGGCTGGGTTGGCGCGCGCCAATGTTCATCAAATCAGGACCGGTGCGCATGGTGCCCAGCTGGTGGGGATAATCATAAACATAATCAGCAGGAATCGGTGCTCGCCCCCAACCACGGGCTTGGTCAGGTGCCTGATTCGCGGAGCGTGGCTGCTGAGTATGACAGTACATACAACCCAAACCCACATACACATCGCGCCCAGCTTGTTGCACCTCAGTGTAGGGCTTGAGACCCTCCGGTACCACAGGGCTAGAGAGCTGCTTGAAGGGCAACACCACCAAGGTCAGCATGGCCAACATCAATAAGGCGACCGAACCGGCCATCAAGGCTGGAACTTCATTTGAGCGCTTCATGCCTCAACTCCTGTGGGCGCCATCGCCTGATCAACCGGTGAAGCCAACAGCTTCAGTACATGTCCGGCGAAGACGAAGTGACCGAGCAACATCAATGTACCGCCGATACTCCTTGCGAGCAGGTAGGGCATCGTCAAGGTCACCGAGTCTGCGAAGGGTCGAGCCTCATCGAGCATCGCGATGCCCTGAAGGATGCCACCGATGGACAAAAAGACCACATAGATAACAAAACCCACGACCACCAGGCGCATATGAAGGGTGATCCAGGCCGGCTTGGGCCATGCCTTGCCGGTCACCCGAGGCAACATAAAGTAGATCGCGCCAAAAAAGATGAAGCTTGCGAATCCGTACGCACCCAAATGCGCGTGTGCGACCGTGAAGTGGGTGAAGTGGGTCACATTATTGAAGTAGCGAATCGAGTGCAGCGAGCCCTGTAAAGAGGCGACCGTGTACATGATCGCACCGAGGACCACAAAACGGAGAACCGGCGAATGCTTGAGGGCACCCCGGTGCTTCCAGATGGTCATATGATGATTCACGGCCACCGCGATCACTGGAATCACCATCGCTACCGAGGTGACAATGCTCAGGGTGACCACCCACAAAGGCACGGGGCCACCGATGAGGTGATGCACGCCAACTTGTGAGTAAAACAAGGCCAATGACCAAAAGCCCAACAAAGAGAGTTGATAGCTATAAATCGGCCGACCGATGATTTTGGGAATCAAATAGTAGGCCGCAGCCAAAGCCATGGGCGTGAACCACAAACCGAGGGCGTTGTGGGCGAACCACCAGTTGACCAAAGCGTGCTCAACACCAAAATGAACCCCAGGGAAGTTGGCCACGACGAACAAAATAGGGAACCAAAGCAGGGCGGCGACGATGTACCAAACCGACACATACAGGTGGTCCACTTTACGACGGGGCAAGGTGAGCAACAAGGGCACAGCGACCAACCCGCCGGCCACAACAAAAAAGCCGTCGAACTGCCAAGGGACTTCCATCCACTCAGCGCCATCCGTCCAACCACAGGCAATGGCCACAGAGCCAGCGGTCAGGCCGATATTCCATAAAACCATGCCTGAAAATGCCCAATATCCACCGCGAAGCTCGGTTTTTAGAAGCCGAGGCAACATCCACAAGGCCACAGCCACACCAGCCATCGACAACCAACCATAGGCGACCCAGTTTAGGTGCAAGGACCGAAGCCGGCCAAATGTGAGGGCAGCATCTTCGACCAAAAGATCAGGCATATGTAGCTTTAAGGAGGCGACCAACCCTGCAACCGAGCCCATAACCAACCAAAACACCGCCGATATCGCAAACCCCAATACTGCTTTGGATGTGGAGGCATCAAGCTTACGCAACAAGGCCACAGCCGCATCACCAGGCCGCAAACCATCGACCCGGGTGGTGGTCGGATCTTCAGGTCGAGGAGACTCTGGGTCGATATAAACAGTCAGCGCACCGGCCTTGGGTGCTGAAAACTGCTTTTTCCAGATGGCCCAAACCAAACCGAAGACCGCGACGATGGCAACCAAAAAACTGACTGCCAATAAGGCGCCGAGCGTGGGGTTCATGAGGGACTCCGTTTAGCGGCTGGCCTCGACCACATAGGCCGCAAGGTCCGCGATTTGCTCTTTGCTGAGCGTGTTTCCAAATGAAGGCATGATGCCAACGCCATTGCTCACAGCATTTTCGACCAGCTCAGCATTGAGGGCAAGGGTGTCTAGGTTTGGACCCACAGCACCGACAGCGTCCGCATCCGAAAGCGCATGACAGACCCCGCAACCGGGTTGAGCGTCTGTACTGAACACCTTTTTACCGCGCTCACCCGCCTCGCTGAGCTTGACCGTCTTTTTGGGTCCAGCTGGTTTGGGGGCGGGCGCCGAAGCGACAACAGGCTTGGCTGCGACCTCGCTCAAGGTCGCCACCACCTGGACATCGAGGCCGGTCTCTGACCAGCCGTTGTAGCGATAGCCACGCTCATTCTCATCGCGGGTTTGGGGCTGAACATCGCCTTCGTTATCGGTGGCACGGGACACAATGCGGTATTCGCCGGGCTTCAGTTCAAGGGTGTACTTGAAGGTTCTCCACGCGTTCTTGCCCATATCTGGGCCGTAAATTTCGGCGGGTGTCCAGGTCTTTCCACCGTCCATGGACACCTCAACCCCGCGAACACCACGTTCGCCAGAGAAGGCCACACCATGAAAATGAACGCGACCTGCGAGCACCTCGGCACCATCTGCACCCGGGCCGTTTACCCACGATTTAACGGGCATCCGCCATAGCGATGGCTGAGAGGCGTCGCCTTTTTCGCCCAAAGGCCGGTATCGGTAGCCCTTTTGCTGAATCTTGGCGGCAGATTGCTCTTGGGTGAAGGAGAGGGTCTTTACGTATTTAATTTGGTTGCAACCGAAATACCCGGGCACCACCATCCGCAAGGGGCCACCGTGGGTGATTGGAATGGGCTGACCATTCATCTCCCAGACCAAGAGCGTGTCTTTCAGGCCTTTGGCCATCGGTACAGACCGCTCCACAATGGCGGCCTTTGGGTCGATCCCTGGAGGCAAGACCTCACCACCGGTCGCGGTGACATACTTCATGCCGGCTGCCGGCCCACCAAAATGCTCAGCAAGCTCAGAAACGCGCACGCCCGTCCAGTTGACGCAGCCAGCAGCACCCAATGCCCACTGTGAACCGCTCGGTGCGTGCTTAAAGAATGCCCGCCCGTTTCCGGAACACTGCAAAACTGCGGTGGTGGTCTCTCGGCCAAGGCGCTTGAGCTCAGCCAAGGTGATACTGCCGGTCTTTTTGGCCCCTTTCACCTCTAAAACCCAGCCATCTCGGTCGTCCAAAATAGACTTGTCTGGCATGGGGAGATTGTTGCGAACAAATAGCAATGCTGCTGGCGTGATCGCACCGCTGGTCATGGCCCCCCGCTTGGTCTCGAGGGCCATGGGCTTGTCATTATGGAGGTGAAAGTTTTCGGGGTCCAGACCGTCTGGCAAAGGAGGCTCACAAGACGGACACTCCGCAACAGCGGCGGGCTCGTCTGGGGTGGGTGGTGACTCACGGCAAGGCTGATGTACCCCACCGTTGTCCACCAACACCCGTCCTCCGGTACACGAGGCCAGCAGTGTGGCGCCCCCACCCAAGGTGAGGGACTTCAAAAACTGCCGACGACTGTCTGGATTTACTTTCATCTCATCATCCGTTCAAGAGTTGGGTGAAGAAGTATCCGCCCACGATCAACCAGACAAACAATCCAAGCGCCAAGTAAATTGGCTTGAGCCCAACACCCTTAAATTTGCTGACATTCGTCTCGATACCCAAGGCCGTCATGGCCATGGTGAGCAAGAAGGTGTCCACCACATTGATGGTATCGACGAGCGACTGGCCAAGAAGACCGAAGGAGTTGAAAGCAGCGATGGCGACGAAGCCAACAGCAAACCATGGGATGGCCACAGGGATGGACTTGCCATCTGCGCCCATTTTTCCACGGTTCAACAACATACCGATGACGATCAAGGCTGGAGCGAGCAACATGACCCGGGTCATCTTGACGATCACTGAGGTCTGTGCCGCAATCGGCCCTACCGCCTCTCCTGCACCAACAACATGTGCCACTTCATGGACCGTGGCCCCAATGTAGATACCGAAGGTGTTTTCGTCCATCGGGATGATGCCCGTGCGATAAACCATGGGATACAGAAACATCGCGATGGTACCAAAAAGCACCACGGTACCCACAGCCACTGCAGTCTTATGGGCCTCGGCCTCAACCACAGGCTCCGTCGCCACCACAGCGGCGGCGCCACAAATCGCAGCACCAGCGGAGGTCATGATCGCTGTCTCACGGTCAATGCCCATCAGCCGAATACCAACAAAACAACCGATCGCGAGGGTGGTGCTGAGCATGATGATGTCAACAATGAGGCCATTGAGGCCCACCGCCGCGATCTGGGCGAAGGTGATGCGAAACCCGTAAAGGATAATGGCCAGCCGAAGAATAATCTTGGCCGAATACAAGATGCCTGCGCTCCAGTTTTCGGGGATTTTCTCTCGAACCGTGTTGCCCATCACCGCACCAATCAGAATGCCGATAATCAGCGGGCTGAGCCGCAAAGCGGTCATCGATGGCATGCCAGCAGCCCAAGTAGAGACTGCTGAGACCACACCAACCAGGGCCAAGCCACCGAAAAACCCAGGGGTTTTATATGGAAAATATTTCATGCTGTTTGTCCTTCAGTACTTTGCGTTGCCACCCAAGCCTTATGGCCGGCATGAAAGAGAGCCATTCCACAGAGCAGAGCGCCCACGAAAACAAGCGCAGCGGGGGCGCCGGTGATCGAGGAGACCAGCGCCGGTCCTGGGCAGAACCCACCCAAAGCCCAACCAATACCAAAGAGCCCCGAACCCACGACCAAGCGGGCGTCGATGTCATTGCGGGTTGGCACGCTAAACTTAGCTTCGAACAAGGGCGATGGGCGGTTGGTGATCAGCTTAAAGGTGGCCAAGTGAGCGCCGATGGCACCCACCATCACGAAGGCCAAAGCGGGGTCCCAATCGCCAGCGGCATTGAGAAATCCGATCACTTTGTTAGCATCGGTCATGCCTGAAATACCAAGACCGATGGCGAAAACAAAGGCAGAGAAAAAGATGGCGATATTGGTTTTCACAACACACCTCCGTTGAAAATTTGGATTGCAGTTGCAGTCGCAAAACCGGTGCCCATAAAGACACAAGTCGCAACCTGTGAACGAATAGACAACCGACTAAGGCCACACACACCGTGACCACTCGTGCAACCGTTGCCCATGCGGACCCCAACACCGACCACAAGGCCAGCGACGCCCACAACGAACAGGCTTCGTGTTGAGGGGCTCGCGAACACGGCAGGATTTTGGGCCATCAGGGCCACACCGCCAGCGAGCAGTCCAGCCACAAAGGTGAGTCGCCAAGCGACATCTCCAGATTTGGGCTGTAAAAGTGGTCCGACAATGCCGCTGATACCGGCCACACGACCTGTAAAAAGCATCAACATTGAGGCTGCCGCGCCGATAAACACGCCACCAATGATGGCGTTAATAATGGATTCAATCATGGGGCTCATGCTTCCATTCCTTCAGTTTTGGGTTTGATTTCACCGCAGGCCATATTGGCAGGCAGGCTCTCTTTGATTTTCTTGGGGTAAGCCAACTTGAGTCCATCCATGATGACGCTAAAGCCGGCCTTGTCGATGCCCAGGTTGAGCCGGGGGTTGTGGGCCTTCTCCTCAGCGACAGTGCTCACGGTGTGGCCCTTATAATCGTGACCCGGGTAAACAAGTGTGTCGTCTGGGAGTGAATAAATCTCGTTGTGGACCGAGTCGTACAGGTCAGATGGGCTGCCCTGCTGAAAGTCCGTTCGTCCGCAACCGCGCACAAAGAGTGCGTCACCGCTAAACACCATCGTGGTGTCGCCATTGACGACCACAAAGGACATGCATGAGCTGGTATGACCTGGCGTGAGGCGAATCTCAAGGCTGTGCGCCCCAAAGGCGATGGTCTGGCCCTGCTGGGCGTCGATGTCGGCACACTTGACCTTGGCCCGGGTGGACACCACTGTTTTGGCACCGAGACGCTCCCGCAACACACCCGACCCGGTGATATGGTCTGCATGCACGTGGGTGTCCAGTGTGTGGGTGAGGGTAAGACCAAGCTCAGCTAAAATCTTGATGTCCCGCTCCACTTGGTCAATCACAGGATCAATAATCAGGGCCACGCCAGAGTCGGCATCGCCCAGTATGTAGGTGTAGGTTGAGGTTTCTTTATCTATGAGTTGGCGAAAAATCATATCGGACTCCTGATGGTTTAATGAATGGGTGAAAACCGCTTGTCATAAAATGATTCTATCGGAAAAGTGCCTGAAACATGTTTCATATGGGGAAAAAATATTGCAATACATGCTGGCATGAAATAAAATAGCTTTGCACCCTGAGTTTTCAACGATTGTGACGGTCTTGTGACCCACAATAAAAACTTCAAAATAGTTGATGTGAAACACAAATGAATCACGAAAGAAACATATCAAGATGGTCCAGAAGCGTCGGAGTGGTCAAAGCCATCAGCGCCATGAGCGACCTTTTCCAACCGGTTATTGGTCGAGATGTAGGGGTCTTCATCACCGACCGCGACCGCAAAGTTGTCTCTTGGGATGAGGGCATGGAGCGCCTTCTCGGCTTTAGCGCCGACGAGGTTGTGGGCGAACATTGCTTAAAGGGAAACCGCTGCTCGAACTGTATGCAGGGCTGTGGGCTTGAGCGCATGGGCCAGGTCAAACAGGTACCGCTCACCCTATTTCACAAAAATGGCGACGCCATCCCCTTGCTCAAGACCGGCCAGGCCTTTTTTGATGGGGACGGAAGCTTTTTGGGCACTATCGAGGTGATGTC
>DBIS01000360.1 GCA_002296975.1 Deltaproteobacteria bacterium UBA796
AGGTGTCTTTGGCGTCGCGAATACGCTGTACACAGAATGTACATTTCTCCATGACGCCCATGGTGCGTGTGAGCACATCAGGGTTGAGCATCATGTGGAAGGGCTCAGGCCAGTCAAAGGAGTGGTAGTTGAAGCGCCGTGCCGAGTAAGGACAGTTGTTGGCGCAATAACGGGTGCCGACGCAACGGTTGTAAACCATTGCATTGAGTCCATCGAGGTTGTGATAGGTCGCGAGGACCGGGCACACGCCTTCGCATGGGGCATGTGAGCACTGTTGGCACATCGACAACTGAAAGCGCACATCGGGTTCTTCACCGGAGCCTTCCCAGTACCGCGCCAAGCGAATCCAGCCCATATGGCGGCCGCGTTTGACCTGCTCAGGGCCGACCACTGCGACATTGTTCTCGGCGTAGCAAGCCGCTTCACAGGCACCACAACCGTTACATCGGTTGTTATCAATGGCCATGGCAAAGCGGTAAGTTGGGTGCTCTGGCTCGGGGTACATATCGAGCAAGCCCGCTTGGGTCAGCCGGTCGTCGATTGGGGGGTGGTGCAACTTAACGATGCCGCCGGGGCCCTTTCCGCTGCCGATATCCTTCGCTTTCACCAGGTAGGTGATCGGGCGACCATCTTGGTCAAGGTTACCCAGGGTGCTGGACACGGTTTCGTTTTTACCGGCCTTAGCGATGGACAGCGCAGCCCCTGCGTAGCGGAGTTCGCTGAGCAGGTCGATTGGGTTTGCGCCCGTGAGGTCGGCGTAGCGTCCGCCACCATCGTGACCATTCCCCATGATGACCGCCACAACATCGTCGCGGATACCAGGGCTGGCGAAGAAGCCTACGTCGATGCTTCCTGCCTCGGTGCTGAGCTTAATATTGTCACCCTCAACCAAGCCGAGTTTAGTTTGGGTAGCGGGGCTGATTTCAGCCCAAGTGCCCCAAACATTTCCGGTGACGGGCTCTGGAACCTCTTGGGCCCATGGACGATTGGCATGTCGCCCATCATACAAATAGGGGTGTGGGAACAGCGCCAAGGTTGTACCGGTTGCCGGTGTACCCGCACTTGGGAGTTTGGACAGCTGAAAGTCAGCACCCGTGGTGGCCACAGATTTGAAGTGGCCGCCAGCCTTCACAGCCGTTCGCCACTGAGTGTTTACATCGGCGCCTTCCGCTGCGCCAAATACGTTGGTTGACCACCAAGCGGCCAAGAAGTCACTAAACCCAGCATCGTCGACCACGCCCAAGCTCTTGCCCAAAGACAAGAGGACTTCGGGGGTGCTGCGGGTGTCCTTAATCGGCTTCATTGCGGGTTGCTGGAGCGTGTGAAGGCCGATGATGGCCTCGTTGTCACCCCATGATTCCAGGGTCGACCCCGCGGGGAGGACGATGGTCTTGTCGCTCAAAGATTCGTTCGGCTCGTTGGCGAAGCTGATCACTTGGCCGATTTTGCCCAAGGCCGCCTTGCCGATATTGGCCGGTGTGGTGTAGGCAATGTCGAGTTCGTCGAGGAACAATACGCCGATGTTGGTCGCGTCGGCGAGGGCCTCAGCCACATCAACAAATGTATGCATGCTCGCTGTGTTGGCCACGGGACCAAAGACCACACTGTTACCGATGTTGCCAGCGACTTCATTTAAGATCAGGCTGGCGATGTTGACGGCCTTGGGGTCGATGACCGTGGTGCCCGCTGGCATGATGACGCTGTCATGATGAGCCAAGCGCTCGACCAGTTCGGTAATCCGCTCCATGCGAATACCGGCTGCAGCGATGAGTGCTCCGGGGTCGACGCTCCCCAACAGGGCTGATGCGGTACCGGTGTAGCCATTCTTTTTGGCAAGCAGCTTGGCGATGGCCAAGGCCACACCCGCCTCTGTTCCCGGTGTAGGGGAGAGGTGGATGTCCGCGTTTACACTCGTGTTGGATAAACGGGTTTCGACGGTCCAAAACTGTGAGACAAAGCCGCAATGTTTTGGGTCTCGGCTATCTGCGAAGCCCTTGGAATGGCTTGGGTTGCCCCAGCTGCCCAAGAAGTCGGCGCCAAAAGACAGTACGGTGTGCGCTTGGTCCAGATAAAAGCTGGGGGCTGAGGATTGGCCGAAAACGAGCTTTGCGGCATCGCGAAGGGCTTCATCGCCGAGGGGTTCCCAGCGAAGCACTGTTCCACCGATGGCGCTCATGACTTGGTCTGCAACCGCTGCTGTGGCACCCGTGCGGTTCCGGCCGAGCCAGACGATCCGCTTGCCTGCTGCTTGTGCGGCTTTGATTGCACCCGCGGTGGCAGCCAAAGCATCGTCCCAAGATGCCGCCTGGCCCGCAACCATCGGTCCGTCAAAACGGTCGGGGCTGTAGGTGGCCTGCAAGTCGGTGATGCCCATGGCACAGAGCGACCCTTTGTTTGTGGGGTGCTCGGGGTTTCCTGCGAGGTTGATGATTCGGCCTTCACGGTTTTTGGCGAGAACGCCGCAACCCGCATCGCAAGCAGTGCATTGCGTGGCAAACCAAGTGGCGACACCGGGAATGATTTGATCGGGGGTGACCACATATGGCAGGACGTTCTCGATCGGGGTGACCGGATCAAGCGCGCATGCAGATGCGGTACCTGAGATACCCAATACTTTAAGAAAATCGCGGCGGTTTAATTCAGCCATGGTTGCAATCCGTCCTACTTGTGGCAGGTCAGGCAGTCTTTCAACTCTGCCCGGCGCAGTTCGGCGCTGGCGCCGTAGTTCTCGTCGACCTTGGGGTGATCCCTGTGGCAGTCAAGACACCATCCCATCTGGAGGGTGTTGACGCGCTTGGCGACAGTCATTTCGTCTTGAATTTCTCCATGACACTCTTGGCACTTCACGCCGCCGCGAACATGTCGCTTGTGGCTGAAGTAAACAAAATCGGGGAGATCGTGAACCTTTTTCCACGGGATCGGCTTGCCAGAGCTGTGGTATTCCACGAGCTTCTGAAGTTCAGGCCGATCCTTGGTCGGGATAACTTTGTGGCAATTCATGCAGGTCCCGGTCTCCGGTACTCCCGCGTGAATGCTGCGCCGCGCCCCAGAGTGGCAATACTCACAAGCAATCTGCAGCTCACCGGCGTGCAGCTTGTGGGAGTAGGCAATGGGTTGTTCCAGGTCAGGCGCGCTCTCAACTTCGCCATACGCTACCTGTCCTTCGAGGGCAGGAATGAGGGCGTATGGTTGCAGTGGGAACAACGCGTCTTTCGACGGGTCGTGCCCACTCGGGCCTGCTGGAATCAAATCCCGGATGTCAAAGGAAGAAGATTCTTCCGCGGCGGGTTCGTCTGCATGGCTCTCGCCACCGACAAGACCGAGGGTCAAGCCTGTGGCAATAAGGGCCATGATGGACAGCGCTGCAAGGATTTGTGATCGCATGGTGTTCGGGTCTCCCGATTATCGGGGCCACCCTAATGCTGCAGACCGGCGATTTCAACCCATGGAGAATGGCAATTTGGCGTGGCTCTTGTCTTGGCGTGTGTCGGGGGCGCGGTATTGTACTTTTGACCGGTAAACTTCCGAGATCTGTCTTTTTATTCTGTGGGCACTGTGTGTCGCCCGACTGGGTGAACACCTTCGATGGTGTCGCCGGTGATGGTGTTCAAATCAGGGTCGAGGGTGATCCAGAGGGCTTCGATTTTGAGGCCCATTGTCATCTCTCCCAGTTCGATCGGTGCAGAGGTGAGGATTTCTCCGCCGATATTTTCAGGTGGGGTGCCGTCGGCGCTCGGGCGAATTTCGGCACCAAAGCTCCGCAAATAGTCTCCGCCTGCTCCGCCGTCGGTATCCGTAAGCGAAAGGTCAAAGCCTTGGATGGCCGCGACGCCCGTTCCAGACCATGCCAATGGCTCTGACATCCCGGCCTGTGGGCTGTTGGGTGGAGCGTGGGCAAGGTCTTGGTTGGCCACGTATGTGGAGGATGTCACGCCGTCTGCTCCATCGATGGCCGTCCAGTAGACGGTGACACCCGTTAGGGCGAAAGGTACTGCGCTGTTGACATCAGGGCGGTCTCTTGGCCCCCATCGGACTGTGGCTTGTGCCTTGACCTGGCCGTCTTCCAAAGCGACCGTCACGCCGAAACCGCGACTCGTATACCCGAGGGCGGGGTCGTAATCGTCGGGGTAGTCGCCATTTTGAGCCACATCGGTGTCGATCTCGAAGCCTTGTAGAACGACCAGCGTCGCCGAGTCGAGTGCGCTCAACCTTGATACCGCCGTGGCGCTTCCTTCAGGGCCGACCATGAGGCGTGTCTCACCGTGCTCGACCCGCAACTGCTCGCCGGCAATGCGTTGTTGGTGTACCCGGTAGTTGACGTCATCGGACCACTGCTCTCCAGTGGACCAGTCTCCACCCATAATCCCCGACGAAGCGGTGGTGCCATCAATGGCCTTTATGTGGATCAGGCTCAGGCGGTGAGAGAGCAGCCCCCATGTGTGGTTCCAGCCAGACCATAGGGTGTGCACCGGCATGTCGGTTTGGGCGGTATCACCCGTGGAGGGTGCTTTGGAGCAGGCGAAGGCCAAGACGGGAATAAAGAGCCGGGTCATCATGCGGATGAGTATAGCCGGGTCCACTCCGAATCGTCGCCGGCACCTCGCTCCCAACTCGCGC